>JAKAMD010000078.1 GCA_021823875.1 Pseudomonadota bacterium
GACAAGTGTGGGAAGGCATGCGCGAGCGCAAGTTCGGCCGCGTGGTCAATATCTCCTCGATCAACGGCCAGAAGGGTCAAGCGGGCCAAGCCAATTATTCCGCCGCCAAGGCCGGTGAACTCGGCTTCACCAAGGCGCTGGCGCAGGAGGGGGCGCGCGCCGGCATCACCGTCAACGCGATTTGCCCGGGTTACATCAACACCGAAATGGTGCAGGCGGTGCCGAAGGACGTGCTGGAGAAGAACATCCTGCCGCAAATTCCGATCGGCCGGCTGGGCGAGCCGGAAGAGATCGCGCGTTGCGTGGTGTTCCTCGCCTCCGACGACGCCGGGCTGATCACCGGCTCGACCCTTACCGCCAACGGCGGGCAGTATTTCGTGTAAAGTCGGCTGATAGCATCCAAGCCGAATTCATAAATTCAGGTCGTCATTCCGGGGCGCGGCCGAAGGCCGCGAACCCGGAATCCATAACCCCGGCGCTATGGCGTATCGATTCCGGGTCCGCCGCTATGGCGCGTCGAAGACGCGCGTAACCGCGCTTATCGCGGCGACCCGGAATGACGGAAGAGAATTGTATCGGCTGGATACCCGTCTAACGCTTCCGCTTGGCGGGTGATTTCTTCGCGGCGGCTTTGCGCGGGTTAGCCGCCACACGCTTTTTGGTCGCCGCGCGTTGCCGCGGCGGCCAATTGCCTTCCGCCTTGTCGAGCCGCACCGACCAATATTCCCAGGCACGCGCCACCGGTCCGGGCTGCAGATTGAACTCGCCGGCAAGCTCGGTCTCCTCGTCATTGAGTGGCTCGAGCCCCGCGCCCAGCATTTCGGCCTGAATCTGCGCGGCGGCGTTGCGCGCAGTGTAGATGGTGCGGAAGGTCAGCTCCTCCAGCGAGCGTCCGGCCACGGTGGCGCCATGCCGGCGCATCAGCACGGTCCAGTGCGGCCCAAGCGCGCGCGCCAATGAGGCGCCTTCCTCGGGCTTGGCCACCAGCAGATTGGTGTTGCCGAAATCGTGACGGCTGTCCCAGATCGGCACCTGCGTGCCCATGGTGGCGCCGAGGTGATAGAGCGGTTTCAACTTCATGCTGGTGACGCAGAACGGCAGCATCGATGCCGCATGATGATGACACACCGCCATGACTTCCGGCCGCGCCTTGTAGATTTCGCCATGGATGACGCGCTCGCTGTAGATGCGCGCGGTCGGCGGCTTGAGCGGTTTGGAGTTGAGGGTGAATTCGAGGATGTCCTCCGCCTGTACCAGCTCTGGCCCGCGCGAGCGTGACATCAAATAGCGCCCTGGATCGTGCGGATGGCGCATGGTGACATGGCCGAAGGCGTCGAGCACGCCTTCGTTGGCGATGATGCGATTGGCGCGCGCAAGCACTTCACGCGCTTGGGCAAGAGACATCGGCACGGACGTTGCTCCCGTATTTTGTTACTCGTCATGCCCGGCTTTATTCCGGGCATCCACGTCTTCCCTGGTCGCTATTAGTAAAGACGTGGATGGCCGGGACAAGCCCGGCCATGACTAGGTATTGCCCGGCTTCCAGTCGGTCGGCGCCAGTTCGAAGCCGTCGAAATCAAAGCCGGGCGCCACCGTGCAGCCGACCAGAGTCCAGTCGCCCAAGGATTCCGCCGCCTGCCAGGCGCGCGCCGGTACCGTCACCTGCGGCATTTCGTCGGCATGAACGTCGCCGCCGAGCCGGATGATCTCTTCCTTGGCGCCGTCGACGATTGCGAGCTTGAGCGGTGCGCCGGCGTAGAAGTGCCAGATCTCGACAGCGTCGATACGGTGCCAGTGCGAGCGCTCGCCGCGCGCCAGCAGGAACAGGATCGCGGTCGAGGCGGCGCGGCCGTTGATCTCGTGCGTGTCACGGAAGGTCTCGCGATAATGCCCGCCTTCCGGATGCGGCTTCAGGTCGAGCTTGGCGATGATGTCGGCGGCGGTGGGGTAGGGCATGGCAAATGGGCATCGTGAAAAGAGTGCTGGCGCGATCTTGGCCACAAAAAGCGTGGCGCGCAATGCAGGTTTAGCGCGTGTTCAGGGTCAGTATTTCGGTGATTTCATTGACCGTATAAGTGGGCTTGTCCGCCGTTGCCTTCTTCTCGGGCGGCTTCCACTGCTCAGGCTTCATCGGGGTCCAATAGATGGCCTGCTGGCTGAGGGCGCTCCAAAAGGCTTTGCGCTGATCGCTGGTGGGGGGAAGCTCGTATCCGAGCTGCTTCGCGAGCGCGGGCAGGTAGCAGTCCACAGCAGCCTTGACCATCTTTCCCCATGCGTAGACAAGCTCGATCGCGAACAAATAGACGCCGCGGCTGATGCCGGCCGCCACCAGCGCCGACGCCAAAAATATCACGCTGTTCCGATCGAGCATGCCAACCAGGCCCCAAATTGGGCTATTGGCCGCGGAATAAGCGCCCCAATGAATGCTGAACGGGAAGCCGACAATTGAAATTACGCTGATGACTGCCGCAAAGACACTGATATTGACCGCGCAATTCACCTGCGCACGCGCATCGGCGATGCTAGATTGAAAGTCGGCGGGAATCACCGCGCCAAGGTGAATCCAAAGCGGAATGCTGTCGGCACCATAAACCTGGGATGAGTAGACCTCGAACGCGCGAACGGCGTTTCCGAATCGGGTAGGCAGCTGGAAGCGCGTCTCAGTCGGGAATTGCTCGACCAACTGTCGGCGCAGGCGGCCGACCTCTATTTTGCGATCCTCGGGAAAGGCATTGCCGAGGTTTTTCCACTCGGCGTTCAATCGCAGAAAGCGGTCATTCATGGCATCGTAGCGCTGCTGCTCCTTGCGCTTGAGGTGGGCAATCTTCGATACCGGCCAACGGTAGCCTTCCAAAATCTGCATCTCGATGTGATTGAACATCATCACGAGAAGCGACAGCACCCAGACCCCCAGGGCGAAATAAGCAAGCTTGTCCCAGTCCTTGCTCGCCGATGCGATGTCGAGAATGGGTTTCGTCCAGGCATGGCCATGGAAAAGCCCGGCGATTGCCAGGACAAAAAGCAAGGTTGGAATGAAAAACCCGATGATGAATGCCTTGTCGGCAAGCTTTGGCAGTGATGACAGCATGGTCGGCCCGATTGAGCGATCGGATATTTCCGCCGGTTTACTATTTCTTGTCAGAAAACGATTCGCTTGCTTGCGTCACTGGTTCGCCAGTCAAGGGTTCGCCGGGCAGCTCGGTGATAAAAGGCCCGCTGGGAGGCGTGGTCGGTTCGCCGGGCAAAGCGACGACGGCCGCCGCAACTTTCTTGACGATGTCGGCCGGCGTGCCGTGCAAATGCAGCTGGCGCTTTATGCCGATCGAGCCAACTTTTTCTTCGACTTGTTGCATCACGAAGTTGGACAGGTCTTCAAGTTCGGCCGGGCCGACATTCAAGTCTTCGAACTTACAGTGAAAGTCGATTTGCTCGAGCGAACGGTCCTGCGATTTCTTGAACCAATCCGATATGGCGCGCTCAGCGGTCGAGGCAACTTCGTCCGGTGCGATCTTGCCAGCCATGGCGGTTCTCCCGCGTCAGATGCGTGCATTCGCTAGCCAAATATAGCAGTTGTGCCTGTCTGCAGAAAGTATCAAAAATTGTGTTTGGAGGCGCGAAAGTCTGCAGTTTGGATTGGTGCCTGCCGCGCCTTCGCTAGAATCGATCCTTGCGCCCGCGGATTTCCGCGAACACCTCGACCGGCGGCTTGCCCGCCATGCCGATGTCGACCGCGAGATCGGCCACGTCGGCGCGCAGGAACGGATTGGCCAGCTTTTCGTCGCCGATGGTGACGGGAATGGTGTGCGCGCCTTCCTCCAGCAATTGCTGCACCTGCGCGGCGCGCGCCTCCAGCACTGGATTGTGAGCGTCGATCGTGAGCGCGAATTTGATGTTGGCTTTGGTGTATTCGTGCCCGCAATAGATCTCGGTTTCGTTCGGCAGCTCGCGCAGTTTCTTCAGCGACTTCCACATCATCTCCGGCGTGCCCTCGAGCAGGCGGCCGCAGCCGATGGAGAACAGCGTGTCGCCGACGAACGCGACGTTGTCGTCGGGGAACCAATAGGTGATGTGGCCGAGGGTGTGGCCGGGCGTCTCGAGCACCTTGGCGGTGAGATTGCCGACCCTGACCGTGTCGCCATCGTGCACGGTGTGGTCGACCCCCTCGATCTTGTTCGCTTCCTTGGCCGGCGCGGTGACCCGGCAGCCGTATTTCTGCTTCAGCGTCACGATGCCGGCGGTGTGGTCGTGATGATGGTGGGTAACCAGAATGTCGGTCAGCTTCCAGCCGGTCTCTTTCAGCATGTCCTCGATGGGTGCGGCCTCCGGCGCGTCGATGGAGGCGGTGGCCCCGGTATCGGGGTCGTGCAGCAGCACGCCGAAATTGTCCTTCAGGCACATAAACAGGCGGATTTCGGCGGGCATGGCGCGGGTCCTCGGTGTTCCGGCGTTAACCGTATCATGCGGATGGGTTTTCTGGCATGGCCGGTGTGCCGGGGCGAGTACGTTTTGCGCATGGTTTCATGGTAATTTTGCCGCATGTCGATCGATGTCGTGGATCTGCGCAACTTCTATGGCCAGCGGTTGGGCGTGGTGGCCCGCCGCTTTATCGGGCGCAGCATTCGCAGCCTGTGGAAGGACACCGCCGGCCAGCGCGTGCTCGGTATCGGCTATGCCACGCCTTATCTCGGCCTGTTCCGCGAGGAAGCCGAACGCTGCCTTGCCTTCATGCCAGCGGGGCAGGGGGTGGTGAAGTGGCCGACCTCGCGGCCGGCGCTATCGGCGCTGGTCGATGAGAACGAACTGCCTTTGCCGGATGCCGCTGTCGACCGGGTCATCCTCGTGCACGCGCTGGAGATGACCAATGATCCGGGCGCGCTGTTGCGCGAGGTTTGGCGCGTGCTTGCGTCCGGGGGACGGCTGCTTGCGGTGGTGCCCAACCGGCGCGGCTTGTGGGCGCGCATGGACACCACGCCATTCGGTCATGGCCGGCCTTATTCGCGCAGCCAGATCAATCAGCTTCTGCGCGAGACCTGGTTCACGCCGACCGGCTGGCGCGAGGCGCTCTATGTGCCGCCGATCGAGCGCGGCTGGTTCCTGCGGTCGGCCGTGGCCTGGGAGCGGACCGGCGCGACGCTATCGGCGCCGCTTGCCGGTGTGCATATGGTGGAAGCCACCAAGCAGGTCTATCGCGCGATCCCGGCTCGCCGTCTCAAGCGGCGCCTGGTGCCGGCGCTCGAGCCGGCGCTGGCGCCATCACCAGGCCGATGATCGGTCGCGTTGGATGATCGGGATGACGGATCAACCTGTCACGCGTCAAAGCGTGCGAAGCGGTTGACGCCCCGGCCCGACGATCAACCTCACTCCGCCTGCGGAGCCTCGTCGCCGCCATCCTGCGCGCCGCCCTGCTGAGCGAAGTCGCCGCGCTCGCCACGGAAGTTGCTGCGATGGCGCCGGCGCCGGCGATGCATGCCGCCGCCAGCACGCTCCTGCGTCTGCTCGTGGCCATTCTGCGACGGTGCCGGCTGCGATTGGCCGCCGGTGATGAAGGCGGGCAAGCCGCTGACGTCCTGCGCGCCTTCAACGGGCGGCTGAGCCTGTTGATAGCTGCGCGCTTGCTGCACCACCGGTTGCTCGCGCGGCGGAAACGGCTGCGCGTCGCGCGGTAGATAGGGTTGCGGCTGCGGCTCGCGCGGCACGAAGCTCGGCTCGTTCTGGCCCATGAAGGGCTGGGCGTCTTCGTCGCCGAAATCCTCGCCATCCTCGGCACCCGGCACGCCCTGTTGGGGCTGCTGGTTGTAGTAGGGATTCTGCTGGCGGAACTGTTCCTGCGCGGCGGCGATCAGACGGAAATAATGCTCGGCGTGCTGATAGTAGTTTTCGGCCGCAATCGGATCGCCGGAGCTCTGCGCGTCGCGTGCGAGCTGAATATACTTTTCCGCGATATGCGAGGCGGTGCCGCGAATCTTGACGTCGGGTCCGTTCGATTCATAGACGCGCGTCAACGGATTCTGGCTCTTGCGGTGGTTATTACGTCCCCGCATGCGCTTCTGACCGTTTCTCATGACTTGCCTGTTCACTACCCTTTCCCTTTCACCGCGGGCATGCCCCCATCCCGAGGCTCTCAACCTTGCAAATCCATACCGCTGCCATCGCGCGGCCTCGAAAGCCGACGGCATTAAAGCCCGCGCCAATGATCGAGCGTATTTGCGTTCGGTATCGCTTTAGTTCGAAGCAACCCCATGGCCGCGGCCCTAGCCCGCGGCGTTGCCTACCTCTCGTTCGAGCGCACCGCTTCCGTTTGGGAAATCTGACGCGCCAAACTGGTGAAGTATCCGGACCCGTATCTGGCGATTTCGTTTACCGTCTCGCGTTCCAAGACGGTGTCTCGTCATCCGCCTTGCACCGCCGCCGCACAGAGCCCTTGAAGCTCCGGGGTTCGTGGCGTTGCAACCGTCACGGGTCGATTCCGTGCCGGGAAGCTAGTCTTTTCCGGGCCGTAATCCAAGTGCTTTTTTCGTTTTTCCCGAGCTCTGCGTTTTCGCCGGGGCGCAATGCGCGACGTTCATAGCGAAGTTGCAGCCAATGCACGCGGGATTCCGGCCAAATCGGCGCGCACGGCATTTACCACTAATCCACCCTGTATAAACAATTCGCGGACGAGTGGTTCCTGGCCCGCACCCAATTCCACAACCAGCCACCCATTGGGTGCCAACAGACGGCGCGCCTCCACCGCAATCGCGCGGTAAGCATCAAGACCGTCACGGCCGCCATCCAGCGCAATACGGGGATCGTAGTCGCGCACCTCCGGCGCCAGACCGGCAATGTCGCCGCTCCTTATATAGGGAGGGTTGGCGACAATTAAATCGTAGCGGCCGGTCAAGCCTGCGGCGATATCGCAGGCGACGAATTGGCAGCGCGCCGCCAGCCCGGTGCGCGTGGCATTGGCGCGCGCGATGGCGAGCGCCGCCGTGCTGATATCGGTGCCGGTGCCGGTCGCCTGCGGCAGTTCGCGGAGCAGGGCGAGCAGCAGCGCGCCCGATCCGGTAGCGATATCGAGAATGCGCAATTTTTCCCCGCGCCGGCCGTCGCGTTCGAGCAGGTCGAGCGCGAGCTCGACCACGGTTTCGGTTTCCGGCCGCGGCACCAGCACGTCGGGCGTCACGGTGAGCGGCAGGCTCCAGAATTCCCGTTCGCCCACAATGCGCGCGACCGGCTCGTGCCTAAGCCGGCGCGCGGCAAGCTTGATGATCGCTTCGACCTCGTCCGCTTGCAGGGCGCGCGTGTCCTGCGCGATCAGTTTGGCGCGATCGAGATTGAGTGCGCGGCCGACCAGCACGCGCGCATCGGCTTCCGGCTCCCCGATGCCGGCGTCGCGAAATTTTTGCGCCGTCAGGCGCAGCGCTTCTTTGAGCGTGACGCCGGGTTGCAGCCCCGGGAAGGTGGTCACGCCGCGCCCGCCGCCGCCAGCAGCTCAGCCTGATGCTGGGTCACCAGCGCATCGATGACTTCGTTGAGCGCCTCGCCTTCCATCACCTGCGGCAGTTTGTAGAGCGTCAGATTGATGCGGTGATCGGTGACGCGGCCTTGCGGAAAATTGTAGGTGCGGATGCGCTCGGAACGATCGCCCGAGCCGATCTGGCCGCGCCGGTCGGCGGCGCGTTCGGCATCGCGCTTGGTGCGTTCCTGGTCGTAGAGCTTGGCGCGCAGCATGGTCATGGCCTTGGCCTTGTTCTTGTGCTGCGAGCGCTCCTCCTGCACCAGCACCACAATGCCGCTCGGGATGTGGGTGATGCGGATCGCCGACTCGGTCTTGTTGACGTGCTGGCCGCCGGCGCCCTGCGCACGCATGGTGTCGATCTTGAGATCGGCTTCGTTGATCTCGATGTCGACGTCTTCCACTTCCGGCAGCACCGCTACCGTCGCCGCCGAGGTATGGATGCGGCCGGAGGCTTCCGTTTCCGGGACGCGCTGCACGCGGTGCGCGCCCGATTCGAATTTCAGCTTGGCGAAGGCGCCGCGGCCGCGGATCTCGGCGATGATTTCCTTGAAGCCGCCTTTGGTGCCTTCGCTCAGCGACAGGATTTCCACCTTCCAGCCCTGCAGCGCGGCGTAGCGCTCGTACATGCGGAACAGATTGCCGGCGAACAATGAGGCCTCATCGCCGCCGGTGCCGGCGCGGATTTCCAGGATGACGTTGCAGTCGTCCATCGCGTCTTTGGGGATGAGCGCGAGGCCGATCTGCCGCTCCAGGACTTCCAGGCGCTCATTCAGCTCCGGCTTCTCGGATTCCGCCAAGCGGCGCATCTCGCCGTCGGTCGACGCATCTACGATCATGGCGTCGAGATCGGAGATCTCCTGCTTGACCACGCGATAGGCCTTGATCGCATCGATCACCGGGCCGAGCTCGGAGAACTCGCGCGACAGCTTGACGTAAATGTCCGGGCTCAGATTGGTCGCGAGCTCGCTTTCCAGCAGCGAATGGCGGGAGAGCAGCGCGTCGAGCTTCTGCTGCGGGAGAGCGATCAAAGCTGCAGCCCCTCCGCCGCCGCGAAGCTTTCCAGCTTCTCGCGGACCGATACGCTGCCGACCGGCCGCTCCAGGAGTGGCAGGATTTCCTTTTCGCCCTTGCCGCAGTCGAGATCGAGCAGCAGCGCCTTCACCGGGCCGACCGCCGAGGGCGAGAGCGACATCGAGCGATAGCCGAGGATCGCCAGCGCCAAGGCGCCGATCGGCTGCGAGGCCAGTTCGCCGCACAGCGACACCGGTTTGCCGTGAACCTTGCCCTTGTCGGCGATCTCCTTCAGCGCGCGCAAGACCGGAGTCGACAGCGGATCGAAGCGTCCCGCGACCCGGGTATTGCCGCGGTCGGCCGCATAGAGGAACTGCATCAGGTCGTTGGAGCCGACCGACAGGAAGTCCACCCGGTCGAGCAATTCGTCGAGCTGGAACAGCAGCGAGGGCACCTCGACCATGGTGCCGATCTCCACCCGCTCGGGCAGCGTATGGCCGTGGCGGCGCAGATGCGTGAGCTCGATCTCGACCAGCGACTTGGCTTGGTCGAATTCCTCCACCGTGGCGATCATCGGAAACATCACGCGCAAATGCCGTCCGCCGGCCGCGCGCAACAGCGCGCGCACCTGGCTGCGCAGCAGGCCGGGGCGGTCGAGCCCGAGACGGATCGCGCGCCAACCCAGCGCCCGGTTCTCCTCTTCGATGTTGCGCAGATAGGGCAGCACCTTGTCGCCGCCAATATCGAGCGTGCGGAAGATCACCGGCAATCTGCCGGCGGCGTCGAGCACGGTGCGGTAGAGCGAAAGCTGTTCGCCGGTGCGCGGCAGCGCGTTCGCCACCAGGAACTGCAATTCGGTGCGGAACAGGCCGACGCCGGCCGCGCCGGTCTCCTCGATATGCGGCAGGTCGATGGCGAGCCCGGCATTGATCATCAGCGTGATGTCGCAGCCATCCTTGGTGCGGCAGGGGCGATCGCGCAGCGCGCTGTATTGCGCCTGCCGGCGCGCGCGCAGGCGCACCCGCTCGGCATAGGCGGCCTCGACGTCGGAGGACGGGCGCATATGCACCTGGCCGGTCGTGCCGTCGACGATGATGGCGTCGCCCACTTCGACCAGGCCGGTGGCGTTCTCGATCTCGCCGACGGCCGGGATGCCGAGCGCGCGCGCGACGATCGATACATGCGAGGTCGGTCCGCCTTCCTCCAGGATCAGGCCGCGCAGCTTCTTGCGGTCGTAATCGAGCAGCGCCGCCGGGCCCATGGAGCGCGCCACCACGATGGCGTTGTCCGGCAGTTGCTCCTTGGAGGGCGCGTGGTCCTTGCCGGAGAGCACCCGCATCAGCCGGTTGGCGAGATCGTCGAGGTCGTGCAGCCGGTCGCGCAGGTAAGGATCGGAGGCGCGCAGCATGCGCGCGCGGGTGTCGGATTGCACGCGCTCGACCGCGGCCTCGGCGGTGATGCCGGTCGAGACCGCCTCGCGAATCTTGCGCAGCCAGCCCTGGTCGTAAGAGAACATGCGATAGGCTTCGAGCACGTCGCGGTGCTCGCCGCCTTCGACCACGTCGCGATGTTCGACCAGCCGGTCGAGATCGGCGCGCAAGGTGGCGACGGCGGCCTCCAGGCGCTTGAGCTCGCGCGGCACGTCGTCGGCGATGACATTGGTGATGACCACGCGCGGCTCGTGCAGCACGACATGGCCGAGCGCGATGCCGTCCGACAGCGAGGTGCCGGAGAAATGCACGGCATGGCGGGCGACCGGCTCGGCGCCGGGGCGGGCGAGCGCCGAGAGTTCGCCGGAGGCGATCATCTCGGCGAGCACCATCGAGGTGGTCAGCAGCGCCTCTTCTTCTTCTTCCGTGTAGGTGCGGCGCGCGCGGTTCTGCACCACCAGCACGCCGAGCGTGGTGCCGGCGCGCAGGATCGGCACGCCCAGGAAGGAATGGTAGATTTCTTCGCCGGTTTCCGGTCGGTAGCTGAAGGCCGGGTGGGCCTGCGCCTCGGACAGGTTGATCGGGTTGGCTTCGCTCGCCACCAGGCCGACCAGGCCTTCGTGGGACTTCAGCACGGTCTGGTGGACGGCTTCGCGGTTGAGGCCTTCGGTGGCGTACAGTTCGAGCGTGCCGTCTACGCGTAAAACGTAGACAGAGCAGACCTCCGCCACCATATTGGCGGCGATCAGCACCACGATCTTGTCGAGGCGGTCCTGCGCGCTGACCGGCTCCGCCATCACTTCGCGAAGCCGGCGTAACAGCACGCGCGGACCGCCAAGCGCGCCACGCATTCGTCAGGTCCTTCAAGCCGCGGATGGAGCCGCGATTCGCTTACGGCTCAATCATGTACGAATAGCGACCGCGGGAGCCAGAGGCGCGGCCACCATCGAGCAGGCTATAGCGAATGGCGCCTGCAAGGGGCAAGCCAGGTTTCCCTGGCTCCGCCGTCACGTGGCCGTTCCGGAAGGGTCGGCAGGACCCTGCGCGGCCAACGCCGAAAGGGCAGGCCGGGCCCGGTATTCGGGGCCAAATGCGAATTTTGGGGTCGTCCTGCCGTTCGGCCGTCGCCTGCCCCTGGCGGCCAAACGAGCAGCGGTCGTGAGAGGCTGCCTACGCCTTATCCAGCCCGTACAACGAATGTAGGGTCCGCACCGCCAGTTCGGTATAGGCGGCGTCGATCAGCACCGAGAATTTGATCTCCGAGGTGGTGATGGCGCGGATATTGATGTTGCGCTCCGACAGTGCCTTGAACGCCTTGGCGGCGACGCCGGCGTGGCTGCGCATGCCGATCCCG
>JAKAMD010000079.1 GCA_021823875.1 Pseudomonadota bacterium
AGGACGGGTATGATTACCAGCGTCCTGCGTCTGATTGTCTTCGTGCTCGTTCTGCTTCCGGCGTTTGTCGCAGCCGAGCCGATCACGCTCAAGCTTTCATTTTTCAGCTCTGACCGTTCGCACCTCTATCTGTCCGGCGCCAAGCCCTTCGTCGACGCCGTCAACGAGGAAGGCATTGGTCGCGTCAAAATCGAGGTCTATTTGAGCGGCCGCCTCGGCGGTCTCGAGAATTTGTCGGAACTCGTCCGCACGGGAAGCGTCGACATCGGCTACGTCATCCCGCCTTACGAGAGCGCAGCCTTCCCCGATGCCGCCGTCATGGAATTGCCGGGCCTCTACAAGAACGCCACCGAAGCCTCGAAGGTATTCGCCGACCTTATCGCGCGCGACGTGATCCACGGCTTCAACGATTTCTAGGTCATTGGCGCCTTCACCAGCGAACCGGAAAGCATCCATACGCGGCCGCCGGTCGCCTCGCTCGCCGACCTCAAGGGTAAGCGCATCCGCGCCAACAACCAAGTCGAGATCGAAACGCTCAACAAACTTGGCGCCAGGCCGATCCTGATGCCGATCGTCCAGACCGCGCAAGAGATAATGAGAAACGCGATCGATGGCGCCATGGTGCCGCCGGCACCGATGGTCGAATTCGGCATCGGACGGGTGGCGCCTAATCATTTTTTCCTCCGCACCTCGTGCGTGCCGCAGGTCCTGCTGATGAGTCGCAATCGATTCGACAGCCTGCCGCCCGATGTACAGGCGCTGATCCGCAAACACAGCGGTGCCTGGTTCCTGGACAATTACATCAAGATCAACGACGCGACGACCGAACGCGTCATGCATCAACTCGAGACCGACCCGCGCCGGAAGGTGGTTTTCCCGTCGCCGGACGACATGCGCACGGCCGACGCGATCTTCAAATCGATCGTCGCTGGCTACGCGGCAGAAAGTCCGCACCACGCCGCGCTCGTTCGGGCGGCGGAAACAGCGGTCGCCCATCTGCGGGCGGGCCAATGAGGTGAAGCGATGACTGGGGCTGCGACGACCATTTCTAGGAACGCCTTTGCAAAAACGGGGCTGTGCGCGCGCACGGCCGCCTGCATTCTCGCAGTGGCCGGCACGTTGTCGCTGGCGACGCCGGCACGTGCGCAGCCGATCGAGCTCAAGCTGTCGTTCTTCACCTCGGATCGATCAATTATCTATCAGTGCCAAATCAAGCCGTTCGTCGACGCGGTCAATGCCGACGGCGCCGATCTGGTGCGGATCAAGGTTTACTTCAGCGGCGCCATCAGCTCGGTGCAGTTGGAGCAGCCGGAGCTCGTCCGTGAGGGCATTGCCGATGTGGCGAACGTGGCGCCGGGTTATTCGCCGCAACTATTCCCTGATACCTCGGTTCTCGAACTGCCCGGTCTGTTCCGCGACGAGAAAGAGGCGAGTTTGGTTTTCACGCGGTTGGTCGAAGCCGGGGTACTTGAAGGCTACAAGGACTTTTTCGTGGCCGGCGCCTACGTGTCCACCGGCGAGAGCATTCATAGCCGCAAGCCGATCGCGTCCCTCGCTGGCCTGAAAGGGCAGAAGATTCGCGTCAACAACGAGATCGAAGCGATGACTTTGCGAGGGTTCGGCGCGATCCCGCTCTTGTTGCCGCTCAATCAGACCATGGATGCACTGAGTAAAGGGGATATCGACGGCGTCACCATCCCGCCAGCGATGTTGTTTGAATTCGGTTACGGCCGCCTCACCGGCCATCACTATATGCTCCGGCTTGGCGGTGCGCCGGTCACTCTGCTGATGAATCACAAGAAACTGATGACGCTGCCACCGCTTGCCCAGGAGGTCATCAGAAAATACAGCGGGGAATGGCTGGCGAAGCAGGAAACGGCATGCTTCGCGGCGAAAAATCCCGAGGTGATGTCGCGTCTGAATGCCGATGCGCGGCGTAGTGTTGTTGAGCCGTCGGCTGCCGATCTGGCGGCGGCGCAACGCGTATTCGCATCCGTCATTGAGAAATGGGCAGCGCAATCCCTCCGCCACCGTGAATTGCTCGCTCTCGTCAAGTCCGAGATCGCCAAGCTGCGTCCGCCAAATGAGGTGCGGCCATGAGCACAATCGAGAACGCCGTCAAGATGATGGTCGCGTCAGTGTCGTTGAGCATCAAAGCAACGCATTGGGGCGCTGCGACGGCGATCGCCGTCTTGTTGCCGTTGGCGGCAGCGGCCGAGCCGATCACGCTCAAGCTTGCGTTCTTCCCGTCCGAATACACCGAGATCTATGAAGCGGCGATCAAGCCATTCGTCGATCGGGTCAATACAGAGGGGAAGGGGGTTCTGGTCATCAAGGTCTATCCGGACGGCGCGCTCGGCAAGGCGGTAGCTAAGCAGCCGCAAATGGTGCTCGATGACATCGCCGAAATCGGCTGGATCATCCCCGGCCAGACGCCCTATCGGTTTCCTGACAACCAACTGCTCGAGATGCCCGGCCTGTTTCATGATCTTCGCGAGGGTACGCTTGCTTATACACGGTTACTTGCCGGAAACGCTTTGCGCGGCTATCGGGATTTCTTCGTCATCGGTGCGTTCATGTCAGCGCCGACTTTCGTTCACAGCCGCAAGCCGATCAGTGCGCTGGCGGATCTCAAAGGCCAGAAGATCCGCGCCAACAACCAGATGGAGGCGGAGATGTTGGAACGCCTCGGCGCCATTCCAACGGTGATGCCGTCGGTTCAAGTCGCCACCGCCGTTGAGCGGGGCGCTATCGATGGTGCGGCATTGAGCGTGGCTGCTTTGGTCGACTTCCACGTTTCTCAAAAGGCGAAAAATCACTACCTGTTGCGTGGCGGCAGCACGCCGCTGTTGCTGCTGATGAACCGCAAGAGATTTGAAAGCCTGCCGGCACCGGCGCAAATGCTCATTCGCAAATATAGCGGCGAACCGGCGGCCGCAGCCTGGATCGAATCCTTTGGGGATGCCGAGCGGGAACAACTCGACAAAATCAGAGCGGACCCTGAGCGCAAGGTGGTTGTGCCATCGCCATCCGATTGGGATTCGGCGCGGCAGATCTATCAATCCATGATCGATGCGTGGGCGGCCAAGAGCGCTCACAACCGTGCGCTCTTGGCGCGGGTGAGGACCGAAATCGCCGGGCTCCGCAAGGCAAAGGAGATGCGCCAGTGACTTATGCAAAGTCTATTGTTGCGCTTGCCCTTGCGGGGTGTGGGGGGATCGCCAGGACTTTGGCTTGGGCCAGCGTGCTGGCAATAATGCTGTTGCCGGTTGCGGCGGCGACCGAGCCGATCACGTTAAAGTTGGCATTCTTCGCCCCGGAACAGACCGACACCTTCCGATATGGCGTCAAACCATTCGTGGATGCCGTCAATGCGGAAGGCAAGGGGCTTCTGGAAATCAAAGTTTATGCCGACGGTGCGCTCGGCAAGGCGGTAGCGGAACAGCCGGGCATGGTGCTCGAAGGGGTCGCTGACATTGCCTGGGTGGTGCCCGGGCAGACGCCTTATCGGTTTCCCGACAACGAGCTGCTCGAGATGCCCGGACTGTTTCGCGACGTGCGCGAGGGTAGCTTGGTCTATACGCGGCTTGTCGCCGCGAAGGCATTGCGCGGATATGAGGACTTCTTTGTCATCGGCGGTTACACCAGCGCGCCCAGCATCATTCACAGTCGTACGCCGATCAATTCCCTTGCAGAGCTCAAGGGCAAGAAGATTCGCACCAATAATCCGATGGAGGCGGAGGCCTTGGCGCGGTTGGGCGCCATACCGACCATCATGCCCGCCTCGCAGCTCTCCGACGCGCTTAGGCGGCGCGCCGTCGATGGCGCCATCATGAGCCCGACCGGCCTTATTCAATTCAACGCCGCCGGGGAAGCAACTAACCATTACCTGCTCGGTATCGGTGCGGCGCCGCTGCTGGTGCTCATGAACCGCAAGAAATTCGATGGTTTGTCCGCCCCGGCGCAGGCGCTCATCCGCAAATACAGCGGCGAGCGCGCCGCGGCGATTTGGATTGAGTCATTTGGGGCGAGCGAGCAGCGGTCACTCGACAAGCTTAGAGCGGAAGCCGGACGCCACGCGGTCGAGCCGTCGCTGGCCGATCGCGAGGCCGCACAGCGGATCTATCGTTCTTTGATTGAGAACTGGGCAGCAAGAAGCGCGCACAACCGCGAGCTTCTGAAAACAGTCGAGGCTGAGTTGGCGACGATTCGTTCAACCAAGCAGTAGAGCGGTCATGGCAACAAGAGAAAACAGGTTGATCTGGCGCTACTTCGGGCTGTTGATTGTGATCCTCGGCGTGCTGATCGGCGGCACCTGGGCCGTCGTCAAGGTGACCACGGAACACTTGCTTTATCAAAACGCAACCCGCACGGCCCAGAACTGGGCGCAATTTCTGGCGGCCAATGTCAGCGATCTTGAGCAAATCGCGGCCGGCGAAACGCCGTCGTCGGCCAGCGTCGAATTCTTCAATAGCACGCGCAAGGCCGGCGAGGTTTTCCGTTACATCATCTTCAATCGCTACGGCTATTCGATCCTGCTGTCCGACCGTGACAAGGTGACGCCCGTCGATCTGTCCGAATACAGCGCCGCAGCCGCCGTTTCGATCAAAGAGAGCCACCCCATTGTCGATGCGAAAGAGGGGCAGGGACCCGGCCAGCCGAGTTACTTTTCCGAAGCCTATGTTCCGGTATTGATCAACGATCATCCGGTGGCTGTGGTCGCGGCCTATGTGGACCAGACGGCCGAGCACGAAAGCTACTACCGCTCATTCCTGATCGCGGCGGTGACATTGTGCGGGCTAACAGGGTTTTCGTTCGGTTTGCCGGCGATCGCCTGGTACCGGCGGACCAGGGAAAAACAGCAGGCCGACCGGCGCATTCAGTTTCTCGCCCATCACGATACGCTCACCGGGCTTGCCAACCGCGCGCGCATGATCGAACGGCTGGAAGCGGTGTTGGCGGTGCTGCCGTCGACTGGAGGACTGCTGGCGCTGCATTTCATCGACGTCGATCATTTCAAGCAGGTGAACGATGCGCTCGGCCATGATGGTGGTGACTTCCTGCTGCGTACGGTGGGCGAGCGTCTGCGGAATATGGTGCGGATTGAGGACATGGTGGCGCGGCTCGGCGGTGACGAATTCGTGGTTGTGCAGACCGGGCTGATCGGCAAGCCGCAGGCCGAGACCTTCGCCAAGCGCATCGCCGCGGTCTTGGGCGCACCGATCTATTTCAAGGAACAGGAGATCCGCACCAGCTACACTATCGGCGTTGCGCTGGCACCGGCCGATGGCGCGACCGCCGAACGGCTCCTCAAGAGCGCTGACCTAGCACTCTACGAGGGCAAAGCTGCCGGCCGCGACTGCATCCGCTTCTTCGCGCCGGAGATGGACGAGGCGCTGCAAAAACGCATCCAGCTCGAACGCATCATTCGCGACGCAGTCGCGCATGACAGTTTCGTTCTGCATTACCAACCAGTATTTGAAATGGCGAGCAGGCAGTTGGTCGGCTTCGAGGCACTGGCACGGCTGCCGACGCCCGACGGCACGCTGATCCCGCCTGATACGTTCATCCCGCTTGCCGAGGAGATGCGGCTGATCGATAAGATCGGAGCCTGGGTGCTGCGCGAGGCCTGCCGCACGGCAACCAATTGGCCGGATAACCTGACTGTAGCGGTGAATCTGTCGCCGGCGCAGTTTGAATCTGGCTCTATCGAACAAGCGGTCGCGGATGCGCTGAAGACTTCCGGGCTTTCGCCGCACCGGCTTGAGCTGGAAATCACCGAACGGCTGCTCCTCGACAACACCGAAGCGATCATGACCATGCTCGCGAAAATCAAGGGCATGGGCGTGTCGATCGTGATGGACGATTTCGGCACCGGCTATTCGAGCTTGAGCTATCTATGGAAATTCCCGTTCGACAAGATCAAGATCGACCGCAGCTTCATGGAGAGCTTCGAAAATTCGGGGCGTGACGTGGAGACGGTCGTCAAGACCATCATTGCGCTGGGGCGCGAGATGAACATGCGCGTGACGGTGGAAGGCGTCGAAACCGCGGACCAGGTCGATTTTCTCTACGACGCGCACGCCGATCAGGTGCAGGGTTTCTATTTCGGTCGGCCGCTGCCAGCGTCCAAGGTCAGCGTCGACATCCTCAACAGGCTTCGTCAGGCTGCCACCCTGCCGAGGGAGGTGGAGCCGAAGGAAGCGAAAGAGCCGAAACTGCGCGTGGTCAAACCGGAAGAGGGGGGGCAACCGCGGCGGATAATGACCGCTGGCGTGCAGCCTGGACGCCGCGACATAGCGGGCAAAAAGGGGGAATGGTCGGCAAAACGTGCAAAAGGCAACGGATCTCGGCTTCCGGCTTGAAATCGCCGCGATTTGGACGGAAATATCGGTCCAATATGTGCCGCGAACCTGCAACCGCCGCCTGCCGCGGCCGGCTATGGCCGGCGTTCGCGTTGGCGTTCGCCTATGTGCTCGCGTTGGTCGCGCCACCAGCGGGTTTCATCGCGAGCGCCGCGGCGCAGACGACTTTGGCGCAGGCAGCCGGTCAGAATTCGCTGTTTTCCACCGCGCCCTCAACTAATCTTCTGACGCCCAACGAAGGCACGCGCGGCAATATGTTCACGCCGGGCGATGTGCTGGCACCGCCATCGGCACCGCTGATGTTATCGCCGGGCCGGGGGGCTGGGCCGGTCCCGATGGTGCCGGCCGGACAAGTGGCGCTCGCACTCGCCGCGCATTTCGGCAAGGAGGCGCCCAGCATAACCGGCGGGCTGATCTGGAGGATCTATGCCGCCAGGCCCGATGCGCGCGGCAAATTCCGGCTGATCAAAGAGGAGAAGACGGCGGCGCCGACCGTAGTGCTGCCGGCCGGCGACTACATCGTCAATGTCTGTTTCGGACTGGCCACCGCAGCGCGGCCGGTTAGTTTGCGCGGCCCGACCGTGCATGAAGTGTTCGATCTGCCGGCTGGCGGGCTGAGGCTGGAAGGCAAGGTGGGCGATGTGCGCATTCCCGCCGGGCAGATTTCCTTCGATGTCTATAAGGGCAGTCAGTTCGAGACCGGTCCTCAGCGGCCGATCGCTGAACATGTGATGACCGGGCAAGTAGTGGTGGTGCCCGAGGGCGTCTATCACGTCGTTTCCAAATACGGCGACGCCAATGCGATGGTGCGCTCCGACATTCGCGTGCAGGCGGGTAAGCTCACCGACATAACTGTCAATCACCGTGCCGCCGCCATTACGCTCAAGCTGGTTACCGAGAAGGGCGGCGAGGCATTGGCCAATACCGCATGGGCCGTGCTTAACCCGGGCGGCGACGTGATCAAGGAAATGCTCGGCGCCTTCCCGCGCGTGATCCTGTCGGAAGGCGAGTATTCGGCGATCGCGCGGAATGAAGGCAAGGTCTATGAGCGCAAGTTCAAGGTCGTGGCCGGTGTCGACGGCGACGTCGAGGTAATGGCGCGGTGAACGAGGCAGCGGCGGCTAACCACGCGGCGCTGACGGCTTTCACGCAACTGGATCCCAACCGCATCGCGCTGCTGCTCGACGTGGACGGCACGCTGATCGATATCGCGCCGACGCCACACGAAGTGCACGTTCCCGACGAGCTTTGCCGATCACTGGCGCGCTTGAGCGCGCGCATGGACGACGCGCTGGCGCTGGTCAGTGGGCGCCCGATCGCCGATCTCGACGCATTGTTCTCACCGCTCAAACTGGCCGCGGTCGGCGGACACGGCGCTGAGATGCGTCTGCACGATGGTGAGTGCATCAGCATGGCGGCAGCTTTGCCGCCGGTGCTGCGCCAGCGCCTCGTTGGGATCGCAGCGCCAGGCTCCGGATTGGTCGTCGAGGATAAGGGCTATTCGGTCGCGCTGCACTTCCGCCAAGCCCCGCAGCAGGAGCCGCTTTTGCGCGAGCATATCGCGGCGGCATGCGCCGATTTTCTCAGCGAGGCGCTGGAGGTGTTGCCCGGCAAGGCCATGTTCGAAGTGAAACGCCCTGGCATCGCCAAGGGTGCAGCAGTGCGCGCGCTGATGCAGCGCAAGCCCTTCGCCGGTCGCCAGCCTGTTTTCATCGGCGACGATGTCACCGACGAATCGGTCTTCGCCATTCTGCCGGCGCTGCACGGCATCGGTTTTTCAGTCCATCGGCATTTTGCCGGACTTGCCGGCATCTTCAATTCACCCGAAGACGTCCGCGGCGCCTTGCGCGCTTTGGCGGCGCGCTGACGACGCGGCGCGACGATTGGCGCTTTGCTTTCGATGCGGCGCTGCAACAAAATGAACTTCTCTTCGATTCCGGCGTTAATGCCTTGTTATCGCAAGGATTTCGGACATAGCCAGAACGTCATTTTGAATTGCCGAACGGGGCCAATGTGGGCAAACTTTTGATCGGGCAGCCCGCGGGAGACAACGGACGACACTTCCGCGGACGAGGGCCGGATATGAACAAGAACGCTATTGCGCCGTCGCCGATACGAGGAGAACGCTAGTGTCGCGTCTCGTCGTCGTCTCCAATCGCGTCGGCGTACCCGACGGCCGTGCGCGGGCCGGGGGGTTGGAGGTGGCGATCCGCGCGGCGTTGCGCCGTCGCGGCGGCCTCTGGTTCGGCTGGAGCGGGCGTGTCCCTGAAAACGATCCCGAGCCACCGAAGACAATAACGCAGGACAACACCTCCTATATCACCGTCGACCTGCGCAAAGACGATTACGAGGAATTCTATAACGGCTTCGCCAACCGGGTGCTGTGGCCGATTCTGCATTACCGGCTCGATCTGGCGGAATTCAGCCGCCGCGATCTTGGCGGCTATCTGCGCGTCAACGAGTTCTTTGCGCGCAACCTGGAGCGGTTCATCAAGCCCGACGACGTGATCTGGGTACATGATTATCACCTGATCCCGTTTGCCAAGGCGTTACGCGACCGCGGCCACAAGAACCGCATCGGCTTCTTCATCCATATTCCGTTTCCGCCGCCGGAAATCCTCACCGCGCTGCCCAATCACGAGCGGCTGATTCCGGCGCTTGGACATTTTGATCTGGTCGGTTTCCAAACCGAGGTCGATGCCACCAATTTCTCGCGTTATCTCGCCAATGAATGCGGGCTCAAGCGCATCGGCGAGAATCGTTTCGCCTATGACGACCGCACGATCGAAATCGGGGTGTACCCGGTCGGGGTGGAGACCGAAGCCTTCGCGCGTCTGGCGCGGCGGGCGATCGACTCGACCTTCGTGCGCGAGGTGATCGAAAGTCTATCGAGCCGTGCCATGATCATCGGTGTCGACCGGCTCGACTATACCAAGGGCATCGCCGAACGCATGGACGCCTTTGAGCGCTTCCTGACCAACTATCCGGACTGGCGAGGCAAGGTGACCTATCTGCAGATCACGCCGCGCAGCCGTAGCAGCATCCCCGAATATGTCGACATGGCACGCCGCGTGAGCAGTGCGGTCGGGCGCATCAACGGCGCCTTCGGCGAGGCCTCGTGGACGCCGGTGCGCTACATCAACAAAGCGCACACCCGCACAGCGCTCGCCGGCCTCTACCGGGCCGCGCGGGCGGCGCTGGTGACGCCGCTGCGCGACGGCATGAATCTGGTGGCCAAGGAATATGTGGCGGCGCAAGACCGGGAGGATCCGGGCGTGCTGATCCTGTCGCGCTTTGCCGGCGCGGCCAAGGAGTGCGCCGCCGCGCTCCTGGTCAATCCGTACGATCCGGAAGGCGTCGGCGCTGCCATCGACCGCGCGCTATCGATGCCGCTCGCCGAACGGCGCGAGCGGAACGACCATAATTACCGGGTGCTGGTAAAGAACGACATTACCCATTGGGCGGAGCGTTTCCTCGGGGACCTGGAAGCACCCTGGAGGCGCGATGAGGAGACAGACCGGCGGGCGGCTTTCGGCGCTCGATGGCATTGATCTAGGTCACGGCAGTCGGCGGTGCAGGGCGGTATAAGATTGCCCACCGTTGCGTTGAGGTCCGTCATGAAAAAAATGATCGCCGGACTGGTTTGCGCGAGCTTGGTTGCGGCATGGGCCGGCAGTGCGGCTGGCGCCGACGCGAACAATGGCGAGGTGCTAGCCAGGCATTGGTGCGCGTCCTGCCATGTTGTGTCCGCAGATCAGCAACGGGGCAGCACATCGGCCGCGCCGTTTTCCGAGATCGCCAAGAAACCGGGCCTAGACGCGGCGAAGCTGGCGCTATTCCTGCTGTTGCCGCATCCGCGCATGCCGGACATGAACCTTTCGCGTGCCGAAGCGGCCGATCTTGCAGCCTATATCGAGACGCAGGGGAAGTAACGGCGACTCTCATCATACGCGCAGCCGGATGAGGCAGGTGTGTCCGGGGTTTTTATTGCTTGCGGGCGGCGTGACGATCGGATGCCTGCAGTCGCGGGGCATCACAGCTTTGGATTACCCCGCCGCCTTCATCCTTTTCACGTCCGGCGGCATCGCCTCGTCGGAGAGCACCTGCAAGGCTTCGTCGAGAGGCATCACCTGCTGGCCTTCCTTGCCGAGGCGGCGGATGGAGACCAGGCGTTCTGCGGTCTCTTTCTTGCCGACGACGAGCAGGGCAGGGACCTTGGCGAGCGAGTGCTCGCGCACCTTGTAATTGATCTTCTCGTTGCGCAGATCGGCGTCGACGCGCAGGCTCAGCTTGCGTGCGGCAGCGGTGACTTCGGCCGCATAATCGTCGGCATCTGACGTGATGGTGGCGACGATGGCCTGCTTGGGTGCGAGCCAGAGCGGCAGATGGCCGGCGTAATGTTCGAGCACGACGCCGAGGAAACGCTCCATCGAGCCGCAGATGGCGCGGTGGATCATGACCGGCGTCTTTTTCGAGCCGTCGGCTGCGATGTAGAAGGCGTCGAACCGTTCCGGCAGATTGAAATCAACCTGCGTGGTGCCGCACTGCCAGTCGCGGCCTATGGCATCACGCAACACGTATTCGAACTTCGGCCCGTAGAAGGCGCCTTCGCCGGGGTTGATCGCAGTCTTGATGTGGCCCTGGCCCTCGGCTTCGATGCGCTTGAGCACGTCGCGCATGATGTCCTCGGCATGATCCCACGCCGCATCGGAGCCGACGCGCTGTTCCGGCCGCGTCGACAGCTTCACCGTCAGATCGCCGGTGAAGCCGAAATCCTTGTATGTCGTCAGGATCAGGTCGTTGATCTTTAGGCACTCGTCGGCCATCTGCTCTTCGGTGCAGAAGATGTGCGCGTCGTCCTGCGTGAAGGCGCGCACGCGCAACAGCCCGTGCAGCGCACCCGAAGGCTCGTATCGGGGCACCA
>JAKAMD010000507.1 GCA_021823875.1 Pseudomonadota bacterium
GCCGCCAGCGTGGTAACGCCGATGACCGGCTTGCCCGACGCAAGCGCGATGCCGCGCGCGGCGGCGATGCCAACGCGCAGGCCCGTGAAACTGCCCGGCCCGACGGTCACCGCGATGCGATCGAGATCATCAAAACCGAGGCCAGCGCGCTGCATCACCCGCGCAATGAGCGGCATCAAGGCTTCGGCGTGCCCGCGCTGCATGGCCTGCGCCTCGCGCGCGCGGATATCGCCGCCCTCGCCGTCGAGCACGGCGGCGGCACAGGTCGCAAGCGCAGTATCGATGGCGAGGACGCGCATCGCGTGAATTTAATCGTCATGGCCGGGCTTGTCCCGGCCATCCACGCCTTTCTTGGCTGACCCTGAAGACGTGGATGCCCGGCACGAGGCCGGGCATGACGTCGAATGGGTCATCGGTCGAGCCCGTTACGCCGGCCGCACTTCGACCACCTCGGGCACGAAGTGGCGCAGCAGATTCTGAATGCCGTGCTGGAGCGTGGCGGTCGAGGACGGGCAGCCCGAGCAGGCGCCCTTCATGGCAAGATAGACGATGCCTTCCTTGTAGCCCTTGAAGATGATGTCGCCGCCGTCGCCGGCCACCGCCGGGCGCACGCGCGTCTCTATCAGATCCTTGATCAGCTCGACGGTCTCGGAATCCTTCTCGTCGAAGAATTCATCACCGCTGGCCGTCACCGCGGCGCCTTCCGCAATCAGCGGCGCGCCGGCCATGTAGTGTTCCATGATGGCGCCGAGGATCGCCGGCTTGAGCTGCTGCCAGTCGCCCGCGGCCTTGGTCACCGAGATGAAATCGGCGCCGTAGAACACGCCGGCGATATTGGGAATCTCGAACAGACGCAGCGCGAGCGGCGACTGCGCGGCGGCTTCCCGGCTCGGCATGTCGAGCGTGCCGCTGTCGAGCACGATGCGGCCGGGCAGGAATTTCAGTGTCGCCGGATTGGGCGTGGCTTCAGTCTGGATGAACATGGCATGGCTCCTATCCTGGCGCCCGATCCGAATACCGGCATTCCCGTCCGGAACCGCGCGCTTCTCGGGTTCAAGGCCCGTGGATGGCTTGACGATAGGGGATAATTGGCGCTTGCGCGAGCCGCGGTCAACCGGCCTCAGGCCATTGCCTCCAGATCCTCGTCGCCCAGATGGCCGGGCACGATGGCAACCGGGATCGGGAAGCTACCCGAGGTCTTGCAGACGGCCGTTACCAGCGGCCCGGGGCCTTCCTTGCCGGTACCGGCGGCCAGCACCAGGATGCCGATATCGGCATCCTCGTCGATCAGCTTGACGATCTCCTCGGCCGGCTCGCCCTCGCGGATCACGCGCTCGGGAGTGACATGCGCGATCTTCTTGATGCGGGCGGCGAATTTGTCGAGCGCCGCGTTGGCTTCCTCGGTCTGCTCCGCCTTCATCAGATCGGCGACGCCGAGCCATTGCTGGTTGCGATCGCCCGGATCGATCAAGCGCAGCATGACGATTTGCGACTTGGTGCGGCCGGCGCGCTTGGCGGCCCAGTACACCGCGCGGTCGCATTCCTCAGTGTCGTCGATTACCACCAGATATTTGCGCTTGTGACCGGCCTCGTAGCTGCGGCGCTTGGTGCTCATCGGGGCTCCTGATGTCGCAACGACACAAAGGCAAACGTGCAAACGGCGAATGGTGGCACGGCGCCCGCCGTGCCGACAAGTCGAACTTTAAGAAGATATTGCGCAGTGCAAAGTCCGGCGTGCCCCGGACGCAGCGCAGCACGCGCGCAGCGAAGTGAAGCGCTGCTGATCCGGGGCCTTCAAAAATTCGGAGTTTGTAATGGTCCCGGGTCTGCAGCGCACCGCTTCGCGCTGCGCTGCGCCCGGGACAAGCCTACCGCCGCACGAAGCCGACGATGTCCTTGACCGCCTTCATGGTGTCGGCGGCGATCACCTGCGCGCGCGCCGAGCCATCGGCGAGGATCTCGTCGATATAGACGGGGTCCTGCACCAGCTTTTTCATCTCGGCGCCGATCGGCCCGAGCTTGGCGACGGCGAGATCGACCAGCGCGCTCTTGAAGGTGGAGAACTGCGCGCCGCCGAACTCGCTCAGCACCTGCGCCTTGCTCACCTCGTTGAGCGCCGCGTAGATGCCGACCAGGTTGTCAGCCTCCGGCCGCGGCTCCAGGCCTTTTTCCTCGCTCGGCAGCGGCTCCGGATCGGTCTTGGCCTTGCGGATCTTCTGCGCGATGGCGTCGGCATCGTCGGTCAGGTTGATGCGCGAATAATCGGACGGCTCCGACTTCGACATCTTCTTGGAGCCGTCGCGCAGGCTCATCACACGCGTCGCCGGCCCCTGGATGATCGGCTCGGGCTGCGGAAAGAACGCCTCGCCATAGCCGTGCACCGCAATCGACGATGCATAGTCGTTGTTGAACTTCTGCGCGATGTCGCGCGACAGCTCGAGATGCTGCTTCTGGTCCTCGCCGACCGGCACATGCGTGGCGCGGTAGACCAGGATGTCGGCCGCCATCAGCGTCGGATAGGCGTAGAGGCCGACGGAGACATTCTCGCGATCCTTGCCCGCCTTCTCCTTGAACTGGGTCATGCGATTGAGCCAG
>JAKAMD010000508.1 GCA_021823875.1 Pseudomonadota bacterium
CACGGTCGGCGCCGTTGGCCGCATCCCCACCTATATGCGCTGGATCATGACCACGCGCGTCGTACGTTTTGACGTGGAGAACGAGACGCCGGTGCGCGAGGCCGATGGCTTCTGTCGCGAATGCGCTCCGAACGAAGCCGGTGAAGCCATCGGCAGGATTTCGAACGAGGCCGGTCACGATTTCGAGGGTTATACCAAGAGGGAGGACACTCAGAAGAAGATCCTCACCGATGTATTCGAAAAGGGTGATCGCTGGTTCCGCACCGGCGACCTGATGAAGCGCGACGAGCACGGCTATTTTTATTTCGTCGACCGCATCGGCGACACGTTCCGGTGGAAGGGCGAGAACGTTTCCACCAACGAGGTGGCCGAAGCCTTCGGGGTGATCGACGGCATCCAGGAAGCCAACATCTACGGCGTCAAGGTGCCCGGCATGGACGGGCGTGCCGGCATGGCGGCGCTGGTGACGGCGCCCGGTTTCGACGTCGCCGGGCTGGCGGAAAAGCTTGCCGGCAATCTTCCCGCCTATGCGCGACCGCTCTTCATCCGCCTCCGGCCGGCGATGGAGATCACTGGCACGTTCAAGCTTAGGAAAGTCGACCTCGTGAAGGAGGGATTCGATCCCAACACCATCGACGATCCGCTCTACATTTTCGATTTCGCTACCGAGCGTTACGTACCGCTCACCGCGGCGCTGTATGCCGGTGTGGCGTCCGGCCGCGTCAGGCTCTGACATTGTGCCGAAACGAAACGAAGCGCGCCGTTTGTTGGTGAATGATGTGATAAGAGGGGGATAACTTTACTTCGGGTCTGAAGTATCGTGGCAATGAACCATCAATCGGTTGTAGCTATAGATTCGGTATCAGACGTGCCACGGAGCCCAGCGTGCGGATCGATCCGGTCATCGTTCTCGTCGAGGAACTGAAAGCTTCCTACACCGCCTTGGCGCGCGCACGCCAGGCCGAGGACTGGAAGCGTGCACAGGAGGAACTGACGCGGCAGGCCCTGGTGCAGGCCGAACTGCACGAGACGGAGCCGACCAGCGTCATCGGCGCAGCCTATCTGTTGCGCGAAGCGGCGGCAGAACTTTTGGCTTCCCGGACCGACGCGGACATGGCGTCCTGCAATATGCGGCTGCGCGAAGTGGCGGCACGGATGGAGCAGGGCGTGCGCCGGCTCGCCGATCTCGTCTGGCTCAGGCAGTTTCATCGTGCGCTCGAAGGCAACTGGTATGGCCACGTCGGCGAAGACGTTGCCCCGCTCGTCGCGATGGCCCTTAGAGGGGCGGCGCGCCCACTGCTGCTCTACCGCGCGGCCAGCCCGTTGCCTCGGCAGTTTGCCCCCGTGAGCAGCGAGTCGCCCGTCATGCGGATCATTCGCGGCGCGTCCTGACGCTTACGGCCCCAATCGCCTTTCGGGAACAGATAACCACGCCTTGCGCCGCTCGTCGTTCGGTGCCGCGACCAGATGCGGCGCGCCGTCGCCAAGGATCAAGGTCGAACGTGTTGCCGTGTCGTAGCGCGGCCAGGGGCCGGTCTTTTCGGTGGCCGGGTTGCCGGTGCGGGCAAATGCCACCCATGCTTCCATCATCGTGTCGCTGAGCGCGTCGGCCTCGGGCCCGGTTCCAAAGAAGGCTCCTGCCAGGCGTTCCCGGTAGCTACCGAAAACGAAACCCACCTCCAGCCCGTGGCAGGAGCCCATGATCCCGCCAAGCAGCTTCGAGCGCCAGTCGAAGCGATAGGCATAGACCGGCGCATGCGCGCCGTGTGCTTCGAGGAGGCGGATGCAGGGCTGGGTGAAGACCTTGTCGGTCATCAACGCGTTAAAGCGCTCGAACACCGAGCCTTCCCCGTAAACGGCCGCCATTTCCGGCGCGGCCTCGCCGGCCAGCCGCGAGATGCGCTGGGCCAGGTTCTTCGCACTCATCAGCCGTGTTGCCGGATTGGGTGCGGAAAACAGCTTCCACTCCTCCAGCGTGGTGCCGGTGAGCAGCGGGATGCCGGACGCTGAGCCGCCGCGGATTGCCGTGATCGGCGGGCCGTCCAGAATCCGGCCGTCGAGCGTCGGCTGGAAGGGCAAGGCGCCCAGCTTCTTGGCGTCTTTGCCCTCGCGCGCGTCGGCCTGCACGGCGATCTGTGCTCCCACAATCGCGCCATAGGGCAAGGCGCGCGCCTTTTCCGAGTCGCCCTTGTCGAGTTTGAGGGCGTCGAGCACGGCGCCGCCCACGCGAGCAGCCCGCTCAGGGCCGTGGCCGATATGAGCGCCACCCGACTGCGCAATCGCCTTGTGAAACAAGCCCCGCGCCGCCGGTGCTGCGAGCAGTGCAGAGATGCTCATGCCGCCCGCCGATTCGCCGAAGGCCGTCACGTTTGCCGGATCGCCGCCGAATTGGCCGATGTTGCGCTTCACCCAGTGCAGGGCGAGGAGTTGGTCGCCCAACCCTTCGGTGCCGCTGGCCGGAAGCGCGCCGCCGCTGGCCTGGCGCAAGTCGACGAAACCGAAAGCCCCCAGCCGGTAATTGACCGTCACCACCACCACACCGCGCGCGGCCAGCGCCTCACCGTGATAAACGCCTTGGCTGCCCGCGCCGATCAT
>JAKAMD010000080.1 GCA_021823875.1 Pseudomonadota bacterium
ACGGCTCCAGCACGGGTTCAAGCGCACCGCACTCGAAATACGGCCGCAGCCAGTCCTCGAACAGCGAAACGATGCCGGTGCCGGCAACGGCCGCCTCGACAAGAAGATCGGTCGCGCCGCCAACGCGCACGAGCAGCGGACCGCTCGGGTCGATGCGCACCACCTCGCCGTCGCGCTCGAACTCCCAGGTGATCGTCGCGCCGCTGGCGAAGCGCCCCTGCAGGCAGGCGTGGCCGAGCAGATCGCGCGGATGTTCCGGCCGGCCGTGGGCGTCGAGATAGGCGGGCGCGGCGGCGGTGGCGAAGCGTTGGGTGCGCGGCCCGATCGGCACCGCGATCATGTCCTGCTCCAATCGCTCCTCGTAGCGGATGCCGGCGTCGCAGCCAGCGGCGATAACGTCGACAAAACTCTCGTCGGCGATCACTTCCAAGCGGATATCGGGATAGGCGGCGAGGAACGACGGCACGATGCGCGGCAGCACCAGCCGCGCCGCCACGACCGGGACGTTCAGCCGGAGTGTGCCGACCGGCCGGTCACGGAACGTATTGACCCCATCAAGCGCCGCTTCGACCTCGCTCAATGCCGGGCTGAGCCGTTCCAAGAGGTCCCTGCCCGCTTCGGTCGGTACCACGCTGCGGGTGGTCCGGTTGAGCAGTCGCACGCCGAGCTGCGCCTCCAGCCGGCGCACCGCCTCGCTCAAGCCTGACGGGCTGGCGCCGCTGACGCGCGCGCCCTCACGAAAGCCTCCGGCGCGCGCCACCGCGACGAAGGCGCTCAGATCACCCAGGTCGACATCCATTGTTCGTAATTCCGTACAACCTGTTCATATTGTGCCGGATTATCGCGATCTGGGCAACGTTTTATCTCCGTCTCTTCTCGAAGTGGAAGGAGACTAAGCATGTCCGGCATCGATCAATCCGGCGCCTACACCCTCGGCGACCGCAGCGTGAAGCGGCTAGGCTATGGCGCCATGCAACTCGCCGGGCCCGGTGTGTTTGGCCCGCCCAGGGATCGCGACGCCGCGCTCGCCGTGCTGCGCGAGGCGGTCGCGGCCGGCGTCAACCACATCGACACCAGCGATTTCTACGGACCGCACATCACCAACCAGATCATCCGCGAGGCGCTCGCGCCCTATCCCGACGATCTCGTCATCGTCACCAAGATCAGCGCGCGGCGCGGCGACGACGGGTCATGGATTCCGGCGCTCGCGCCAGAAGAACTGAGGCAGGCCGTGCACGACAACCTGCGCAACCTCGGCCTCGACACGCTCGATGTCGTCAACTTCCGCAGCATGCACGACATCCACGAACCGGCGGAAGGCTCGAACGAAGCGCCGCTCACCGTGCTCGCGGAGTTGCAGCGGCAAGGCCTGATCCGCCACATCGGTCTCAGCAACGTAACCCCGACGCAGATCGCCGAAGGGCGCCAGATCTGCGACATCGTCTGCGTGCAGAACCAGTACAATCTGGCGCACCGCGACGACGAGGCGCTGATCGATGATCTCGCCCACGACGGCATTCCTTACGTGCCGTACTTTCCGCTCGGCGGCTTCACCCCGCTGCAGTCGTCGACCTTGTCCGCGGTCGCGCAACGTCTCGGCGCCACGCCCATGCAGGTCGCGCTCGCCTGGCTGCTCAAGCGCGCACCCAACTTGCTGCTGATCCCGGGCACGTCGTCGGTCGCGCACCTGCGCGAGAACCTCGCCGCGGCGGAATTGGCGTTGCCCGATGATGTGATCGAAGAGCTGGACGGTGTCGCGAGCGCCGCTGCGGCCTGACGGCGGGTGCAATAGCGGTTGGAGCCCATGACACGCGGCAGCTTCTTATCCCTCCCCTTTCAGGGGAGGGATTACGCGCTTCTGGCCAACGCGCCGTCGATCATGTCGATGGTGTTCTGCAGGCCGTAGACCGCCACGAACGAGCCGAAGCGCGGGCCTTTCTCCTGGCCGAGCAGCACCTGGTAGAGCATGTTGAACCAGTCGAGCGAAACGCCCGGCTTGCCATCCTTGGCCTTCTTCTTCTCGTCGAGGAACGGTTCGCGGCGGCCGACCTCGTAGACGACGTTCTGGATATCCTCGGCGCTTGAGTCCGCCGCCAATTGCGACAACGCATCGCGCAGGTCGATCAGCGCTGCGCGTTCCGGATCGCTCGGCTCGCGGAATTTCTTTTCCGGCAGCACGAAGTCGCGGAAATAGTGGATGGCGTAACCGACCAGTTCGTTGAGCTTGGGATGCGTCTCGGGCGTCACGCCCGGCCGGTAGCGGCCGATGAAACCCCACAGCGTCTCGGCGTTCTCGGCATTCGACGACGACACCAGCGTCAACAGCATCTGGAAGCTGATCGGCATGTCGATCTTGGGCGGATGGCCGGAATGGATGTGCCAGACCGGATTGGTCAGACGCTGACGTCCGTCCTGCCGCTCGTAGCCGTCGAGGAATTGATAATATTCGTCGACATTGCGCGGGATGATATCGAAATAGAGCCGCTTGGCCGCCTTTGGCTCGCGGTACATGAACAGCGACAGGCTTTCCGGCGACGCGTAGCGCAACCATTCCTCGATGGTCAGACCGTTGCCCTTCGACTTGGAAATCTTCTGGCCCTTGTCATCGAGGAAAAGCTCGTAGTTGAAGCCTTCCGGCGGCGTGCCGCCGAGCGCCTTGCAGATCTGGCCGGAGAGCTTGACCGAATCGATCAAATCCTTGCCGGCCATCTCGTAGTCGACGCCGAGCGCGACCCAGCGCATGGCCCAATCCGGCTTCCATTGCAGCTTGCAGCGCCCGCCGGTAACCGGCGTCGTCACCGGCGCCTTGCTCTCGGGATGCTCGTAGGTGATCGTGCCGGCCTTGGCATCGTGCGCGATCACCGGCACCTGCAACACGATGCCGGTTTCCGGATCGATCGGCAAAAACGGCGAATAGGTTGACGCCCGCTCCTCGCGCAGGGAGGGCAGCATGATGTTCATGACCTTTTCGAAATGCGCCAGCAGCTTGAGCAGCGCTTCGTCGAAGCGGCCGGACGTGTAGCAGTCGGTCGAGGACATGAACTCGTATTCAAAGCCAAAGCGATCGAGGAAGGCGCGCAGTCGCGCATTGTTGTGCTGGCCGAAGCTCGGATGTTCGCCGAACGGATCGGGCACCTGGGTCAGCGGCTTGCCGAGATGCTTCGCCAGGAGATCCTTGTTCGGCACGTTGTCCGGCACCTTGCGCAGGCCGTCCATGTCGTCGGAGAAGGCGATCAGCCGCGTCTTGACCTTGTCCCCGGTGAGCACGCGGAAGGCGTGGCGTACCATGGTGGTGCGCGCCACCTCGCCGAAAGTGCCGATATGCGGCAGACCCGAGGGGCCGTAGCCGGTCTCGAAGATGACTTCATCCTTCGGCATCTTCTTCAGGCGGGCGACTATTTTGCGCGCCTCCTCGAACGGCCAAGCGTTCGACTGCTCGGCCAGGGTACGCAAATCCTGCACGTTTTCGGCGATGGTCATCGACATAAGGGCCTCCAGCGCGAACACATAGGCAAGGCGCCCGGTGTCGTCAAATCAGCCCGGTGACGCCGATCCGCACGCGCCGTCGGATGCGACCTTTCGATCAATTCGCCTCTTACCCTTGTCGATCGCCGCCTGACTTTTGGTTATCGGCATGCGGGCATCGACAATTTTCCAATTCATCCTATTAAGAAGTTTCAATCGATGTCGCTTGAGCAACCTATGGCAGCCCTCGACGATCCGGAAAAAGCACCGCGCGGCAAGCGCGCAGCCGTCATCGGCGGCGGCCCGGCCGGCCTGATCGCGGCGGAAACGCTAGCGCGGGCAGGCGTCAAAGTGACGGTCTACGACCAGATGCCGTCCTTTGGCCGCAAGCTCCTGATGGCCGGCCGCGGCGGGCTCAACCTGACGCATTCCGAGCCGCTGCCGGCGTTTCTCGATCGTTATGGCGCAGCGGCACCGCTGCTGCGGCGGGCGGTCGAAAGCTTCCCGCCGCAGGCCTTGCGCGCCTGGAGCGAAGGCTTGGGACAAGAGACCTTCGTCGGGTCGAGCGGTCGCGTGTTTCCCAAAGCGTTCAAGACCTCGCCGCTGTTGCGGGCATGGCTGCGGAGACTCGCCGCTCTCGACGTCAGCTTTGCGCCGCGCCGTCGCTGGACCGGATGGGATGATCAAGGCCGTCTCACCTTTGCGACGCCGGAAGGAAACTTTTCGGTCACGTCCGACATCAGTGTGATCGCGCTCGGCGGCGCGAGCTGGCCACGGCTCGGCTCCGACGGTCATTGGACAACATGGCTCACTGAGCGCGCTATCGATGTGAGGCCGCTGCGGCCGTCCAATGCCGGGTTCAAAATCGCATGGTCCGAGGCGATGCACCGCTTTGCCGGCGAGCCGCTCAAGCGCATCGCCGTCACGTTCGGCGAACGCAGCGTGCGCGGTGAGGCCATCGTCACGCAGGACGGTATTGAAGGCGGTGCGATCTATGCGCTATCGGCGCCGCTGCGCGATGCCATCGCGGCCAAGGGCGAAGCGCGTATTGTCATCGATCTGCGGCCGGATACATCGCACGCAACACTCGCCGAAAAGCTATCGGCGCCGCGCAGCAAGCAAACGCTGTCGAACACGCTGCGCAAATCGCTCAAGCTGGCGCCAGTCGCCAGCGGCTTGCTGCACGAGGCAGCACGCTCCGTTGGCAAGCCGCTCTCGTCGTTCACTGCGAACGACCTCGCCGCGCTGATCAAATCAGTGCCGTTGAAGCTCGTCGACATGCAGGACATCGCCCGTGCGATCTCGAGTGCAGGCGGCATCGCCTTCGACGAGATCGACGAGAATTTTATGCTGAAGAAATGTCCCGGCGTTTTCGTCGCCGGCGAAATGCTCGACTGGGAAGCGCCCACCGGCGGCTACCTGTTGCAGGCGTGCTTCTCGACAGGCGTCGCCGCGGCGAAGGGAGCCATCCACTGGATGACCAAAGGAGAGTCCGCCGTCAGGACCGATCACGACAAGTGACGCAATGGTGCATCAAAACGGGCTGATCGGGAAATAGCGCAGCCACAGGTCGGTGAAGCGGCCGTTCTCCCACAGCCGGAACAGCGCCCAGTTGAAGGCGCGCCGCAATAGATCGTTGCCCTTGCGCACGGCGATGCCGACGCCTTCGCCGAAATAGCGGCTTTCCAGGTAGGGGCCGCCGCGGAATTCGCAGCAGCCGGCGGAGTCGGTGCCGTTGAGCCAGAACGACAGCGAGATGCCGTCACCGAACAGCAGGTCGACCTCGCCCTTCTTGAGCGCGGCGCGCGCGGCCTCCGGCGTCGGGTAGGGATGCAGCTCGACCTCGGTAAACAGGTTTTTCAGGAATGCTTCATGGGCAGTTCCGGCGACCACGCCGACCTTGCGGCCCTCCAGGGCCGACGGGGTGATGGTTTTGAGGCCGGCGAGATCGCGCCGCGCCACAAAGCGCGCCGGCGTGCGGTAGTAGGGATTGCTGAAATCCACCCGCTTGCGCATGTCCGGCGTCTCGGCGAGCGAAGCAATCACGGCGTCGCCCTGGTTGGCTGTGAGCGCATCGACCAGCGTATCGAAGCGCCGCATCTGGATGGTGCAGGCGACGTTGATCTCGTGGCAGATCGAGCGGGCGAGCTCGACGTTGAAGCCGGTCGGGGTGCCGTCGGGGCCGGCATAGTTGAACGGCGGATAATCAGTCTCGGTCAGGAAGCGGATAATGTTGATACGGCTGAGATTGGGGCGTTCCGGCCGGTGCCGCGGATCCCAGAAGCCGGGCACCGCCATGGCGCCGCCGAGCGGCTTGGCGACAGCCGGCGGCACCGCCGGCTCGGCCGGCACCGGCATCGGCGGATCGAGCGGACGCGGCGGCGGCTGCGCCGCAGCCGTCGCCGCCATGACGGCGGCCAGCATAGCGGCACCGAGGGCGCGCAAGCCATGAGAGAAAAGGCAGTTCATTCGCAGTCCCGAACGGCGGAATCGGGCGCGACCATAGCACCGCTATTGCGGCGAACCAGGGACAATTAAGCCCCTCCCCACGCTTGCGCGTGGTAGGGGCTAATTGGGGCGGACGTCAAAACAGCACATGCAATCTCGCGCAATCACGCGGCGGCCGGCCGACCGGGTCGCTTGCGCACTCACGTCTACACAGCGGCCAAATGCTTCTCTATCTCGAGCATCGGATGTTTGACGAGGTCCTTGTCCAATTCGGCGCGCACGGCGCTTTTCAGCACATTCGAATAGACAGGACGCAACATGCCGAGCGCGCGCGGCGGCGCCACCATGATCACCGACTTGGTCCTGCCAGCGGTAATCGCGGCATCGAGATGCTGAGCGAGATCCGTGAGGAATTGCCGTTCCCTCTGGTCATGCCAGTCGGACTGGCCGACGGCACTGCGGAGATGACCAACCGAGCTGAACGCACGGCCGGGCACATCGGAGCCGAGTTCGTGCGTCGGCAGATCCTTCTGCTCGAACACCTCAATGGTCTTGAGCGTGAGAAACTTTTCGTCGCCGATATTCTCCAGCACGAGTGCCTTCGCGCCGTCGCAGACCACCACCCAATCGCCTTTATCAATCAACAATCTGGGCATGAACCGACCTCCTGAATTGAGCGAAATAGGTTAGGCCCCCCACCGGAACCGGCATTGCTCTAAGTCAAACGTGGTCGCCAGGATTCGGTTCGGTCCGCGGACGCGGACGACCCCGTCAATTCGTCCCGTCAAGCAACCGGCGCGCGATCACTTGTGCCTGAATCTCGGCGGCGCCCTCGAAAATATTGAGGATGCGGGCGTCGCACAGGATGCGCGAGACCGGGAATTCAAGCGCGAAGCCGTTGCCGCCGTGGATCTGCACGGCGTTGTCGGCCGCCGCCCAGGCGACGCGCGCGCCGAACAGCTTGGCCATGCCGGCTTCCAGATCGCAGCGGCGGCCGGAGTCCTTCTCGCGCGCGGCGTGATAGGTGAGTTGGCGCGCAATCATGATCTCGGTCGCCATCATGGCGATCTTGTCCGACACGCGCGGGAAGTTGACGATCTGCGTGCCGAACTGCACGCGGTTCTGCGCGTAGTCCATGGCCTGCTCCATGGCAGCCTGCGCCACGCCGATGGCGCGTGCGGCGGTCTGGATGCGCGCAGATTCGAAAGTTTGCATGAGCTGCTTGAAGCCGAGGCCCTCGACGCCGCCGAGCAGGTTCTCCGCCTTCACCTCGAAGCCGTCGAAGGCGATCTCGTATTCCTTCATGCCGCGATAGCCGAGCACCTCGATCTCGGTGCCGGTCATGCCGGCGACCGGGAACGGATTCTTGTCGTCGCCGCGCGGCTTCTCGGCGAGCAGCATGGAGAGGCCGCGATAGCCCTTCTCCTTCGGATTGGTGCGCACCAGCAGCGTCATCAAGTCGGCGCGCACTGGATGGGTGATCCAGGTCTTGTTGCCATAAACCTTGTAGACGTCGCCTTCGCGCACCGCGCGGGTCTTGAGCGAGGCGAGATCGGAGCCGGTGTTCGGCTCGGTGAAGACGGCGGTCGGCAGCACCTCGCCGAAAGCGATTTTGGGCAACCATTTTGCCTTCTGTTCGGCAGTGCCGCCGCCAAGAATAAGTTCAGCCGCGATCTCCGAACGCGTACCGAGCGAGCCGACGCCGATATAGCCGCGCGAGAGTTCTTCGGAGACGACGCACATCGACTCTTTGCCGAGCCCCATGCCGCCGAAATCTTCCGGAATGGTCAGGCCGAACACGCCGAGCTCGGCCATGTGGTTGATGATTTCCATCGGGATGTAGCTGTTGGTGCGGTGCCAGCCCTGCGCATGGGAGACCACTTCGCTGTCGGCGAATCTGCGCATCTCCTCGCGGATCGATTCGAGCGTGTCGTCGAGGCCGCAGATGCCAACCGTGGCGCCATGGCTGGCACGCATCAACTCGACCAGGCGCGCGCGGCGTTCGGCCGTGTTGCCGCTGGCGACCAGGCCTTCGACTCCCGGATTGAAGCGGGCGGCGACTTGCGCCGCCGAGAGCCCAAGATCCATGGGCCGCACCAGCTCGCCCTGGCTCATCGGAATGCCGCCAATAATCTGCGCGATGCATTCGCCGATGCCGATGCGGACCAGGTGTTCCTCAATCTCGCCGAAAGTTCCTTCCTGCACCATGCGCTCGGCATAGGCGGCGAGCTGCCGCACGGCTTCGACGTTGGTGGCGAGCCAAGCCAGTCCATGGGTGGCGCGCTGCTCACGGTCGAACAGGCGGCCGACCACATGGCCTTCCACCATTACGCGCGCGCGCACCCTGGCAATGGCGTCGGCCAAAAGAGCCTCCACCGCCGCGCTCGCCTCGCGGGCGAGCTCGACCAGTTCGTGTTCGGTGGCGGCGCGGGTAGCGGCAATCGACATGGACATCCTCAAGCGGAATAAGGGTGCAGGGTTTCGGATCAGACTACGCGTGCAGTGCACAAATGCAAAGAGAGCTTACGGACAAGGGTTTTACGATTGGAATTCTCGTGTCCAAACAGCAAGATCGCCCGTGCTTGCAGCAAGACCAGCCACGTCCCGTGGTCGAAATGGCCGTTGAGAAGCGCAGATACCACCCTTGTAATGCTTCGCCAAACGGCTGATCTGAAGGGCGTTATCGAACCGGGGGCCTTCCTTTGCGCCTGCTCCAATCGTGGCTGCGCATCACGCTCGAGGCGATCCGCCATTTTCTCGCCGATGACGGCTGGGCCATCGCCAGCCACATCGCGCTGTCCTCGCTGATGGCGCTGTTCCCGTTCCTGATCGTGGTAACCGCGCTCGCCGGCTATTTCCTCGGCTCCAAGGAACTGGCGGACGAGGCCGCGCGCCTCCTGCTGGAAGCTTGGCCGAAGGAGGTGGCCGGGCCGATCGCGCAAGACATCACCGGCGTGCTCACCAATACGCGCGGCGACGTGCTGACCTTCGGTCTGCTGTTTGCGGTCTACTTCGCGTCGAGTGGCGTGGAGAGCCTGCGCATCGGGCTCAACCGCGCCTACGATGTCAACGAACCGCGCCCCTGGTGGTGGTTGCGGCTGGAGTCGATCCTGTACGTGCTGGTCGGCGCGGTGGCGATCCTGGCCTTTTCGTTCCTGGTCGTGCTGGCGCCGCTGATCTGGGCCAAGCTCGTGCACTATGTGCCGCGGCTGGCACCCTTCGATAATCTGGTCACGCTGGCACGCTACGGCGTTGCGGTCCTGGTGCTGGTGATCGCGCTGACCATTCTGCACCGCTTCCTGCCGGCGGGCCCGCGCAAATTCGCCGAGATCGCGCCGGGCGTGATCGCAACGCTGCTGTTATGGCTCGCCGCCGGCGCCGCGTTCGGGCGCTATCTCGCTTCGTATGCCTTCGCCTATGTGTCGATGTATGCCGGGCTCGCCTCGGCCATGATCGCGCTGGTATTTCTCTATCTGTGCGCGACCATCTTCATTTTCGGCGGCGAACTGAACGCGGCGATCAAGCAGGCACGCGAGAAATCGCGTTAAGCGCCGGCCGAAGCCTCCTGCACATCCTCAAGCGTCTTCAGGCCGGTCGACGGCGCATTGACCAGCACCGCCATGTTGCCGGGCGGGTGCTGATTCTTCCACATCATGGTGTGCGCCTTCGGGATCTCCGCCCAGGGGAAAGTCTTGGACAGGCAGGGATCGATGCGGCGCTCGAGCACGAAGCGGTTGGCCGCCGAAGCCTGCTTCAGATGCGCGAAATGCGAACCTTGGATGCGTTTCTGCCGCATCCAGACGTACCGGGCATCGAAGGTGATGTTGTAGCCGGTGGTACCGGCACAGAACACCACCATGCCGCCGCGCTTGACCACCATGGATGACACCGGGAATGTCGCCTCGCCCGGATGCTCGAACACGATGTCGACGTCGCGCTTGCCTGTGATGTCCCAGATCGCCTTGCCGAAGCGGCGCGCCTCCTTGGCCCAGTCGCCGTATTCAGGCGAATTGACCTGCGGGAGCTGGCCCCAGCACTTGAATTCCTTGCGGTTGATCACGCCCTTGGCTCCGAGATTGAACACGTATTCCGACTTCGACTCGTCGGAGACGATGCCGATGGCATTGGCGCCGGAAGCGGCAACAAGCTGGATGCCGAACACGCCGAGCCCGCCGGAGGCGCCCCACACCAGCACATTGTCGCCCGGCTTCAGCGTGTGCGGCGCATGGCCGAACAGCATGCGATAGGCGGTGGCGAGCGTCAGCGTGTAGCAGGCCGACTCTTCCCACGTCAGATGCGCCGGCTTCTCCATCAACTGCCGCGACTGCACGCGGCAGAACTGCGCGAAGGAACCATCCGGCGTCTCGTAACCCCAGATGCGCTGCGAGGGCGACAACAGCGGATCGCCGCCATTGCAGTCCTCGTCGTCGCCGTCGTCCTGATTGCAATGGACAATGACTTCATCGCCGACCTTCCAGCGATGCACCTTGGAGCCGACCGCCCAGACAATACCGGCGGCGTCGGAGCCGGCGATGTGATAGGGCTGCTTGTGTACATCGAGGGTGGAGATCGGCTGGCCGAGACCGGCCCAGACACCGTTGTAATTGACGCCGCCGGCCATCACGAGCAGCAAGACTTCCTCTTCACCGATCGTCCAGGTTGGCACCACTTCGAGCTGGAAGGATTGCTCCGGCGGCCCGTGGCGCTCCTTGCGGATTACCCAGGCGTGCATCTTCTCCGGCACGTGGCCAAGCGGCGGAATCTCACCGATCCCATAAAGGTCTTTGAGCGGAGCAACACTCCGCTTGGGTGCGGCGGCCGGCATCTGAATCTCCTTGAAAGCGCGAGGCACACCGGTAAGTCTGCCGCAAACGATGCTGCGGCGCAATAATCGCGTGCGGGTTGAAAACCTAGGCGCCGGCAGCGTTGCGCGCCGCCGGGGTGCAGCGGCCCGCGTCGCGCGGCGCTCAAAGATTGCCGCCACAATCGGGTGCTGGGCAGTCGACCAGCCCGCGCGTTTGTTATTGAATGGTCATGCTTCAGGCGGCCGTCCGCCGGACCAAGCCGCGATCAGGGAGGGCGACATGGCATTGGAAGGGCTCATCATCCTGCTCATCGTCGGCGCCATTGCCGGCTGGCTCGCGGGACTGATCGTCAAGGGCGTGGGCTTCGGCCTGATCGGCAACATCGTGGTCGGCATCGTCGGCGCCTTTATCGGCAGCTGGCTGTTGCCGCGGGTCGGGCTTTTCATCGGCGGCGGCATCATCGCCGCGATCATCAACGCCACCATCGGCGCGGTGATCCTGCTGGTGATCATTGGCCTGGTGAAGCGGGCTTGAGGCGCCGCCGTCCGCGCCGCAACGTCAG
>JAKAMD010000081.1 GCA_021823875.1 Pseudomonadota bacterium
CCTTCACGCGCGAGGGCAAGCGCGCCATCCTCAACAAGCTGGTGGAATCGGAAGGCTTCGAGAAATTCCTCGACGTCAAATACACCGGCACCAAGCGCTTCGGCCTCGACGGCGGCGAAGCGCTGATTCCGGCGCTCGAGCAGATCATCAAGCGCGGCGGCAATCTCGGCGTGAAGGAGATCGTGCTCGGCATGCCGCATCGCGGCCGCCTTAACGTTCTGACCCAGGTCATGGGTAAGCCGCACCGCGCGCTGTTCCACGAATTCAAGGGCGGCTCGGTGACGCCGGACGAGATCGAAGGCTCTGGCGACGTCAAATATCACTTGGGCGCGTCATCCGATCGCGAGTTCGACAACAACAAGGTGCACCTGTCGCTCACCGCCAATCCGTCGCACCTGGAGATCGTTGACCCGGTCACGCTCGGCAAGGTACGCGCCAAGCAGGATCAGCACGGCGCCACGCCGGAAGAGCGCACCATGGTCATGCCGCTCTTGCTGCACGGCGACGCCGCCTTTGCCGGCCAGGGCGTGGTGGCGGAATGCTTCGGCCTATCGGACCTGAAAGGCTATCGCACCGGCGGTTCGATCCATTTCATCGTCAACAACCAGATCGGCTTCACCACTTATCCGCGCTATTCGCGCTCGTCGCCCTATCCGTCCGACGTCGCCAAGATGATTGAGGCGTTGATCCTGCACGTGAACGGCGACGATCCGGAAGCCGTGACTTTCGCCGCCAAGATCGCGACCGAGTACCGCCAGCAATTCCAGCGACCGGTGGTCATCGACATGTGGTGCTATCGCCGCTTCGGTCACAACGAAGGCGACGAGCCGGCTTTCACCCAGCCGGTGATGTATCAGAAGATCCGCTCGCACCCGACGACGCTGGAAATCTACGCCAAGAAATTGATCGGCGAAGGCGTTGTTACCGAGGGCGAAGTCGACAAGATGAAGGCCGACTGGCGTGCCCGGCTCGATGCCGAATACGAGGCGGCGCTGAGCTACAAACCGAATAAGGCCGACTGGCTCGACGGCCGTTGGGCGGGATTGAAAGCCGCGCGCGACGCCGACGATCCGCGCCGCGGCAATACCGGTGTCGATGTCGCGGTGCTGCGCGAGATCGGCAAGAAGATCACGCAAGTGCGGCCGGACTTCCACATCCACCGCACCATCCAGCGCTTCCTCGATCACCGCGCCAAATCGATCGAGAGCGGCGAGGGCATCGATTGGGCAACCGCCGAGGCGCTCGCCTTCGGCACGCTGCTCAAGGAAGGCACGCCGGTGCGGCTCTCCGGCCAGGACTCGGAGCGCGGCACCTTCTCGCAGCGTCATTCGGTGCTGTTCGATCAGCAGACCGAGGAGCGCTACACCCCGCTCAACTATGTCGGGCCGGACCAGGCGCGCTTCGAAGTGCTCAACTCGAGCCTGTCGGAAGAGGCGGTGCTCGGCTTCGAATACGGCTATTCCACCGCCGAGCCGAACACGCTGACGCTATGGGAAGCGCAGTTCGGCGATTTCGCCAACGGCGCGCAAGTGGTGTTCGACCAATTCATTTCCTCAGGCGAACGCAAATGGCTGCGCATGTCGGGCCTGGTCTGCCTGCTGCCGCATGGCTACGAGGGTCAGGGGCCGGAGCATTCCTCGGCGCGGCTCGAGCGTTACCTGCAGATGTGCGCGGAAGACAATATGCAGGTCGCCAACTGCACCACGCCGGCCAACTACTTCCATATCCTGCGCCGGCAGTTGAAGCGCGAGATTCGCAAACCGCTGATCCTGATGACGCCGAAAAGTCTGCTGCGCCACAAGCGCGCGGTGTCGCGGCTCGAGCACATGGGTGCGGGTACCTCTTTCCATCGCCTGTTGTGGGACGACGCGCAGGACGCGAGCGAGGGCATCAAGCTCGTGCCCGACGACAAGATCCGCCGCGTCGTCATGTGCTCGGGCAAGGTCTATTACGACCTCTACGAGGAGCGCGAGAAGCGCGGCATCGACGACATCTATCTGCTGAGGGTCGAACAGCTCTATCCGTTCCCGTCAAAATCGCTGGTCACCGAACTGTCGCGCTTCAAGCAGGCGGAGATGGTGTGGTGCCAGGAGGAGCCGCGCAACCAGGGCGCCTGGTTCTTCGTCGACGTGTTTCTGCAATGGGTGCTGAACCAGATCGAGGCCAAGCATCGCCACGTCTTCTACGCCGGCCGCCCGGCCTCCGCGGCGACCGCCACCGGGCTGATGTCGAAGCACCTCGCCCAGCTCAAGCTGCTGCTCGAGGAAGCGCTGGGATAATGCAAGGCGGATGACGACGTCCGCGCGCGAATTTGAACGGGCATAAGAAAATGACAGACATCCGCGTTCCCACCCTCGGCGAGTCAGTGACCGAAGCGACCGTCGGCAAGTGGTTCAAGCAACCGGGCGACGCAGTCGCCGTCGACGAGCCGCTGGTGGAGTTGGAAACCGACAAGGTCACGCTGGAAGTGCCGGCACCGGCGGCCGGCGTGCTCGCCGATATCGCGGCGAAGAACGGCGAGACCGTCGCGGTCGGCGCATTGCTCGGCTCGATCCAGGATGGCGCCGCGGCCGCGGCCAAGTCGGCCGCACCCGCCGCCAAGCCGGCGGAAGCGCCGAAACCGGCGCCGGCTGTGGCCCCGGCGGCTCCTTTGGCGCCCATGCCCGTCCCGCCTTCCGTGCGCAAAATGGCCGCCGAAAGCGGCGTCGAGCCGTCGATGGTCGCCGGCACCGGCGTGCGCGGTCAGGTCACCAAGGGCGACATGATGGCGGCGATCGAACGCGCCGCCGCGCAGCCGACTCCGGTGGCGGCGCCAGCGCCGGTACAAATGCGCGCGCCGTCGCCGGCCGACGATGCCGCGCGCGAAGAGCGCGTGCATATGACGCGGCTGCGCCAGACCATCGCGCGCCGCCTGAAGGATGCGCAGAACACCGCTGCCATGCTCACGACCTTCAACGAGGTCGACATGAGCGCGGTGATGGCGCTGCGCAACCAGTATAAGGATTTGTTCGAGAAGAAGCACGGCGTAAAGCTCGGCTTCATGGGCTTCTTCGTGAAGGCCTGCATCCAGGCGCTGAAGGAAATTCCCGCGGTCAATGCCGAGATCGACGGCAACGACATCGTTTACAAGAACTACTACCACATCGGTGTCGCGGTCGGCACCGAGAAGGGCCTGGTGGTGCCGGTGGTGCGCGATGCCGAAGCAATGGGCCTCGCGCAGATTGAGAAGACCATCAACGATTTCGGCAAGCGCGCGCGCGACGGTTCGCTCAAGATCGAGGAGATGCAGGGCGGCACCTTCACCATCTCGAACGGCGGCATCTACGGTTCGTTGATGTCGACGCCGATCCTGAACGCGCCGCAGTCCGGCATCTTGGGCATGCACAAGATCCAGGAGCGGCCGGTGGTGGTCGGCGGCAAGATCGAGGCGCGGCCGATGATGTATCTGGCGCTCTCCTACGATCACCGCATCGTCGACGGCCGCGAGGCGGTTACCTTCTTGGTGCGGGTGAAGGAAGGACTGGAAGACCCGGCGCGGATGGTGCTGGATCTTTGATTTTCTCGGTCATGCCCGGCCTTGTGCCGGGCATCCACGTCTTGATACGTGACGAAGACGTGGATGGCCGGGGCGAGCCCGGCCATGACGATTGCGAGTTCGGAGTTGTTTGATGGCCTCCTACGACCTCATCGTCATCGGCACCGGCCCCGGCGGCTATGTCTGCGCCATTCGCGCGGCACAGCTCGGCCTGAAGACCGCGGTGGTGGAGAAACGTGCCACTTACGGCGGCACCTGCCTCAATGTCGGCTGCATCCCGTCGAAGGCGCTGCTGCATGCTTCCGAATTGTATGAGGAAGCCGGCCATTCGTTCGGCAAGATGGGCATCGGCGTCGCGCCCACGCTCGACCTGAAAGGCATGATGGCGTTCAAGGACGCGGGCGTCGACGGCAACGTCAAGGGCGTCGACTTCCTGCTCAAGAAGAACAAAGTGGATGCCTATCATGGCGCCGGGCGTATCGTTTCCGCCGGCAAAGTCGAGGTGAAGAGCGCCGACGGCAAGACGCAGATGCTGGATGCCAAAGCGATCGTCATCGCCACCGGCTCCGACGTGGCGCGGCTGAAGGACATCGAGATCGACGAGAAGCGCATCGTGTCGTCGACCGGCGCGCTGTCGCTGCCGGAGGTGCCGAAACATCTGTTGGTGGTCGGCGCCGGCGTGATCGGGCTTGAGCTCGGCTCGGTGTGGCGGCGGCTGGGCGCGCAGGTCACCGTGGTCGAATTTCTCGACGGCGTGCTGCCCGGCATGGACGGCGAAGTTCGCCGCCAAGCGCAGCGCCTGTTCGAGAAGCAGGGCATGAGCTTCAAGCTATCGTCCAAGGTGACGGCGGTCGATACCTCGGGCCCACGGCTGAAGGTCATTGTCGAGCCGGCGCAAGGCGGCGCGGCTGAGAGCATCGAATGTGATGTCGTGCTCGTCGCCATCGGCCGCGTGCCTTACACCGAGGGGCTCGGCCTCAAGGAAGCCGGCGTCGCGCTCGACCAGCGCGGCCGGGTGGTGGTCGATCAGCATTACGCCACCAACGTTCCCGGCATCTGGGCGATCGGCGACGTGATCGCCGGCCCCATGCTGGCGCACAAGGCCGAGGACGAAGGCGTGGCGGTGGCCGAGATTCTGGTCGGGCAGGCGGGGCACGTGAACTACGATGCCATCCCCAGCGTCGTTTACACCTACCCGGAAATCGCGTCGGTCGGCAAAAGCGAGGAAGAGCTGAAGGCCGCCGGCATTGCTTACACTGTCGGCAAGTTTCCGATGACCGCCAACGGCCGCGCCAAGGTCAACATGACCAGCGACGGGTTCGTGAAGATCCTCGCCGATGCGGCGACCGACCGCGTGCTTGGCGTGCATCTGGTCTGCGCCGACGCCGGCAACATGATCGCGGAAGCGGTGCTGGCCATGGAATTCGGCGCCTCGGCCGAGGATATCGCGCGCACCTGCCACGCCCATCCGACGCTGCCGGAGGCGGTGAAGGAAGCCGCCATGGCGGTGGCGAAACGCGCGATTCATATGTGAGCGATCATTCCGGCGCGTGCCGCGGTCTTGCCTCCCCTCTCCCGCAACGGGAGAGGGTAGGACCTGCAACGCCGCAGCCGGTATTACCGCCACAATTGGGCGGCATTGCCCGTGCTATTAATCGCAAATGCGCCGCTGGCTTCGCCCGCTCTGGATCATGCTCGCGCTCCTGTTTTTGCTGGAGGCGTGGCTGTGGGATCATCTCGAGCCACTGGTCGCGCGCGTGGTCGGGCTCTTTCCGTGGTGCCGGCTCAAGGACTGGATCAAGCGCACCATCGAGAGCCTGCCGCCTTGGGCGGCGCTCGGCGTGTTCATCGTCCCGTTCGTCGTCCTGCTGCCGCTCAAGTTCCTGGAAGTCTTCTTCCTGGCCAAGCGGCAATGGATCGCCGCCGGCCTGGTGCTGCTCGCGGCCAAGTTATTGGGACTCGGCGTCACCGCCTTCGTGTTCGACGCCACCCGCGACAAGCTCTTACAGATGGCCTGGTTCGCCCGCATGTACGACTGGTTCATGTGGGCGCGCGATTGGGCGCACGAAATGACCGAGCCGGTGCGCGAGCGCCTGCGCCAATTGACCTGGCTGCTCAAGCCGCAACGCGCCGGGCGTTTTCTGCGCCGGCTGATGCGGCTCAGGCGAAATGCCTATCGGCGGGCGGCGTGATGGCGCCGCAATAGATGCCGGTCAGTGTGCCGCGGCGTGGGTCAGGAAATCCAGCGCGTGCGGTGCCCACAATCCGAGACTGGTCAGCGCAAGCCCGGCTATGCCGAGCAAGCCCGACAGCCAGCCCAGCACCACCATGCCGGTGATGACTTCCGCGGAAGCGAGTACGATGCCGATCTGGAAGGCAGCCGAGGCGAACTCGTAATTGTGATAGCGCGACATATCGAGGTCGCGCTTGTGCTCGGCCGCCTGTGCCTTGGCCATGAGCTGCTTGCGGCCTTCGCCGCCCTTGGGGTCGTCGTCATAGCGCCCCGCGAGGTCGATCCAGTCCTTGGCGGTCTTGGCCAGCCGCGCCTTCACGGCCGGATCGGTGGCGCGGTCGGTCTCGATCTTCATGTGCTCGGCGCCGGTGCGCAGGATGGTGCCGCGGATGTGCTTGGCCTGGTAGAACGCCCACAGGTCGTTGGCGTGGACGGTTTCGGTGATCGCCGCGGTCTGCGCGCTCTTGCCCAGCGTTTCCGAGAACGCCAGGAACAGCGCCAGCACCGAGATCAGCAGCGCGATCTTTTTGCTGCCGCCATGCGAGGCATGTTCGGCGTGTTCGGCATGTTCGAGATTTTCGTGCGGCCCGGCCATCGCCCTCTCCGGTTTGAAAAGCGCCGTACAGGATAGCAAAGCGCGGACGCGCGCAAGAGGCGTTAGGCGGTTATTGCGGCGGTTTTGTTACGCGCGCGGGTGCGCGCTCGCATAAACGTCGAGTAAACGCTCGGCATCGACCGCGGTATAAACCTGGGTGGTCGAGAGCGAGGCATGGCCGAGCAGTTCCTGGATGGCGCGCAGGTCGCCGCCGCGCGCGAGCAGGTGGGTGGCGAAAGAATGGCGCAGCGCGTGAGGGGTGGCGCTGTCCGGCAGGCCCAGCGCGCCGCGCAAGGTGGCCATGGTCAGTTGCACGATGCGGGGAGAGAGCGGTCCGCCGCGTGCGCCCACAAACAGTGGCCCGTCGGGCCCGCCCTCGAACGGACAGAGCGCGACATAGTCGGCGATCAGCTTGGCGACCTGCGGCAGGAGCGGCACCATCCGCGTCTTGTTGCCCTTGCCGGTGACGGTGAGGGCGTCGGCCGTGCCCGCCACATCTTTCCGCTTGAGGCCGAGCGCCTCGGAGACGCGCAGGCCCGCACCATAAAGCAGCGCCAGCACGGCCGCGTCGCGCGCCAGCACCCAGGGTTCGCGGGTTTCGCCGGCGCGCAACTCCGTGTCGGTCATGCGCTTGGCGGCGCTGACGGTGAGCGGCTTGGGCAAGGTCTTGGCCAGCTTGGGTGCGCGCACGGCGGCAAGCGCGCCGACCTTGCCCTTGCCGTTGCGCTCGAGATAACGCGCGAAGGAGCGGGTGCCGGCCAGCACCCGCATCAGCGAGCGGTTGCCGAGGCCATCGGCCCGCCGCGCCGCCATGAAGGCGCGGATGTCGGAGGGCGTCAGCTTGGCCAGTTGCTTCAGCGTGGGCGGTCCGCCGAGATGCTCGGCGAGGAAGCCGAGGAACTGGCCGACGTCGCGGGTATAGGCCTCCAGGGTCTTGCCCGACATGCGCTTTTCGGTGCCGAGAAACCTAAGCCAGCCGGCAATTTCGGCCTTCACGTCCGGGCTGGCGGCGATTTCGCTCATGGCTGCTAAGGTGGCAGGGCTTCCTTCACCCTTCCTTAAGCGCCCGGAATCGGCCAAGCCATGCGCATGATCCCGAAAAGTGGGAACCGGTTTTCGGAAGAGATCATGCGCAAACGAATAAGCCCATGAACACGCGCGTTGTCGATGTCCTGGTGCCGGTGGCGCTCGATACGGCCTATTCCTACCGGGTGCCGGCCGGGCTCGAGCTCGCCCCCGGCGACCTGGTGGCGGTGCCGTTGGGCGCGCGCGAGACGCTGGGCGTGGTATGGGCGGAAAATCCCAATCCGAATCCGCGCCTGCACAATCGCCTGAAGGACATCGACGAGAAGCTCGACGTACCCCCGCTTAAGCCCGAGCTGCGCCAATTCGTCGACTGGGTCTCGGGCTATACGCTGGCGGCGCGCGGCATGGTGCTGCGCATGGCGCTGCGCATGGGCGAGCATCTCGGTCCCGCGCGCGAGCGCATCGGCGTGCGGCTGGCCGGCCCGCCGCCGCAACGCATGACGGTGGCGCGAGCGCGCGTACTGGCGCTGTTCCGCGATGGGTTGACGCGCGCCAAGGGCGACGCCGCGCGCGAAGCCGGTGTGAGCGCGGGTGTCATCGATGGGCTGATCGACGAGGGCACGCTCGAAACCCTGGTGTTGCCGCCGGAGAAGGTGGCGCGGACACCCGATCCGGATTTCGCCAAACCCGACTTCGCGCTCGGCCAGCTCGCCGCCGCCGACGCACTGCGCACCACGGTCGACCAGGGCGGCTACAGCGTCACGCTGCTCGACGGCGTTACCGGCTCCGGCAAAACGGAAGTCTATTTCGAGGCGGTGGCGGAGAACATCCGGCGCGGGCACCAGACATTGATCCTGATGCCGGAGATTGCGCTCACCGCGCAGTTTCTCGATCGCTTCAGCGCGCGTTTCGGCGTGCGCCCAGCGGAATGGCATTCGCAGTTGTCGCCGCGCACGCGGCAGCGCACGTGGGGCGCGGTGGCTGGAAATGAAGTGCCGGTTATCGTTGGCGCGCGATCGGCGCTTTTTTTGCCATACGCCGATCTCGGGCTGGTTATCGTCGATGAGGAGCACGATCCTGCCTATAAGCAGGAGGACGGCGCGCATTATCACGCGCGTGACATGGCGGTGGTGCGCGGCTCGATCGCGAAGTTTCCGGTGGTACTGGCCTCGGCTACCCCGTCGGTCGAGTCGGAAGTGAACGCGCGACGCGGGCGTTACCGTCATCTGCATCTGCCGGAACGGTTCGGCGGCGCGCACCTGCCGCAAGTGGAAGCGATCGACATGCGGCGCGAAGGTCCGCCGCGCGGCCGGTTCATTGCGCCGCGACTCGCTGAAGCAGTGCAGATCACGCTCGAACGCGGCGAGCAGGCGCTGTTGTTCCTCAATCGCCGCGGTTATGCGCCGCTCACGCTCTGCCGCGCCTGCGGCTTTCGCCTGCAATGCCCGAACTGCGACGCCTGGCTGGTCGATCATCGTTTCAGGAAGCGGCTGGTCTGCCACCACTGCGGCTTCTCCATGCCGCCGCCGGTCGAATGCCCCAATTGCCACGCCACCGAAAGCTTCGCCGCCGTCGGCCCCGGTGTCGAGCGGCTGGAGCAGGAAGCGGCTGAGCTGTTCCCGCAGGCGCGCATTCTGGTGCTGTCGAGCGATCTCATCGAATCGGTCGAGCGGTTGCGCAGCGAATTGGACGACGTGGCACAGGGGCGCTTCGATCTCGTCATCGGCACGCAGCTCGTCGCCAAGGGTCATCATTTCCCCAAGCTCAATCTGGTCGGCATCGTCGATGCCGATCTCGGCCTCGGTAATGGTGATCCGCGCGCCGCCGAGCGCACCTTCCAACTCTTGCATCAGGTGGTCGGGCGCGCTGGCCGCGAGGAAGGCCGCGGCGTCGGTTATTTGCAGACGCACCAGCCCGAGCATCCGGTGATGCGCGCGCTGATCTCCGGTGACCGCGAGGCCTTTTACAAGAATGAGATCGAACAGCGCGAGCGCACGGGCTATCCGCCGTTCGGGCGGTTGGCGAGTCTGGTCATCAGCGCCAACGAGCGCCACGGCGCGGAAGCTTATGGCCGCTCATTGGTGTCGCACGCACCGAAGGACGAGCAGGTGCGCATCCTCGGGCCGGCGGAAGCGCCGATCGCGGTGGTGCGTGGCCGCCATCGTTTCCGCATCCTGGTGAAGGCGCCGCGCGCCTTCGATCTTTCGACCTTTCTACGCGACTGGCTGGCGCGCGCGCCCAAGCCGAAAGGCAATGTACAGCTTGCAGTCGATGTCGATCCGATGAGTTTTTTGTGAACCATTTTGGCGCTGTTCGCGGACCTTCGTAAATGGTAGTATTTTCCCAGGTCGCTCGACCTGGTTGTGCAGGCCGGTGCGCTTTCTCGCTCGGGGGAGGACGCCATGACCACCAACATTGACAGGTTTCTAACGCCGGAATCGATGATCACGCCGGGCGTGGCCGGCTCGATGGCGATGATGATCGGCAACACGATACATTACCAGTTCGGGGTACCCAACGGCTGGTCGATTTTGGTTCTGAGCTTTTTGATCGGACTGCTGGTGCTGGCAAAGAGCGGCTCGATGATCACACGCGGTGTGCTCTATGTCGTCAATTCGCTGGTGATCTTCTGCATGGCCGCAGGGGTCATCGCGCTCAGCGCTGATACTGGCAATCAGCAACGCGCAGAATCGATTTCGCTCATTCAATCGGCCTATGCCCAGCAGTCGACGGCGGAGCTGCAAACTGAATACAAGAACTTATCGGCGAAATACGATGCGCTATGGGCGCAGCTCAAAGCAGCTCGCCCCGGTGTGGATACCACCAAGCTCCTTCAGGAAATCGAGGCTATCGAGCGTCAACGAGCGGCCGTGCTCCAATCGATCGCGGCGAATACGAAAGGCAAGACCGCGACGACCACTGGCGGGGAGCGAAAGTTTTTTGCGCCGCTATCCTTCAAATAAGAGATTTTACGTTTCGTTTCACTCCGGCATTTCGTCGTGCTTGACGTTCGGCTGCAGCAGCACGCTGGCCGCTGCCGAGAAGATCAAGACGAAGCCGACGATGTCGTTGAAGCTCGGCCGCTCGCCGATGAGCCAGGCCGAGCCGAGTACGCCGACCACCGGCGTCAGCAGCAGGCCGAGCGAAGCGGTCATCGCCGGCAGCCGCTCGACCACCACGAACCAGAGGAAATAGGCCATCCCCATGCCGATGACGCCGTTGTAGCCGATCCAGGCCAAGACATGCGGCGGCAGCGGCCATTGATGCGGCACGCCTTCGAACCACAGCATGCCGGTCGTCAGCATCAGCCAGCCGAATAGCAATTGCCAGGCTGCGACCGCCAGCACCGGCGCGTCGATTTGGGCCCACTTCAGATAGATGGTGCCGGCCGCCCAGCTCCAGGCGCAGACGAGCGCAAATAAGGCGCCGAGCGGCAGGCCGGCGCGCGCCAAAGGCCAGATCAGGATCGCCAGGCCCGCGGCGCACAGCATGAGGCCGGCGAGCTTGGCGGCATTGAATCGTTCCTTGAGCACCAGCCGCGCCAGCAGCGCCGACCAGATCGGCATCGAATAGGCGATGACGATGGCGCGCGAGGTGGTGCCGTAGACCTGCGCATAGGCGGAGCAGGCGTTGAAGATCGCGACGTTGAAGAGGCCGGCGATGACCACTTTCAGCCGCTCGCCGTGCGGCACGCTGAGGCGCACGCCGGCGAGAGAGGCGGCAACGAACAGTGTGGCGGTGCCAAGCCCGATACCGAGCGCGCGCATGGTCCAGGGCGGCAGTGCCGACAGGATGATGCGGGCGGCCACCCAGTTGAAGCCCCACACCAACCCGATCACCA
>JAKAMD010000509.1 GCA_021823875.1 Pseudomonadota bacterium
CCATGTCGAAAACTTTTACAATCGGACGCGTCGGCATCAGCATCTGGCTGGCGTCAGTCCCGAGCAGTTCGAGGCAACGGCAAAGCTCTAGATTCGGGTGTCCACGAAATCCTCGGAACTCCAGTGTTTTTGAATGCGCATTCTGATCCCGCTGCTGACCGTTCACTCCGGAGTCGACACCTGCATGAAGATCCCTGATTCCGCGCACGCCTCGCCGACTGAAGCAGCCATCGCCCGCCGGGACGCGCTGCTTGCTCGGGCCCACGAGGAGCACTGGCCTGACTCGGCGGCAGCGGGCCGCCTGTTGGGCAGTGCGAACGACGTCGGCGGCAAGCAGAAAGCGTCCGATGAGCGCATAGCGCAGCGCCTCCTCGGCGTCTGGTCAGTGCCTGACCACACCTTCTATTATCCGCCGCTCCAGTTCACTGATGACGGCAAGGTCAAAGCCGAGTTCATCGCACTGCTGCAGGCGCTGGCTGAGAATCCTGCACTCACCCACGAACAGGATGCCAATGGCTGGAATCGTCTTAGCTGGCTGACGCGCCGGCGCGTCGAACTGAGCGATCGCAGTCTGGCGGAGGATGCGGCCCCGGAGGGTGTGCCAGAGAGTGAAGCCGCCCTCGATGAATCCGCGCGGACGCCCGAAGCTGTTTTCGCGTTCAACCCTGAGGCGGTCATTGCTCTGGCCCGCGAGGACGCGGAGGCGGTCCATGGCCGTCTCTAACGGGTGCGCCCAAGATCTTATGAGCAGTTTGAAGAACCTGTTTTGAACCTGCCGCATGCCGTCTGATCAATTGCGCGGCATGGTGCGTCGGTGAGAGGGTCGCTGCGGTTGTTTTTCGCTCCGTTCTGAACTTCGTTTTGCCCTGTTCCAGGCGCACGTTCCCTGTGCCCTGGCCTCATCCGCTCGCATGCACCTGCTGCAGCCGCGCCATCGTCGCCAGCCGCCGCAGGTTGTGCGCGAAGTTGATCAGCCCGATCACCACCGTGGTGCGCGCCAAGCCCGTGCAGCGCAGCAGCCGACCCTTGCGGAACAGGTCGATGCGCGCGAAGACGTGTTCGACCCGCGCGCGGGTCTTCGCCCAACGATGATTCGTGCGCTTCTGCGCCGCCGTCAACGGCCGGTTGCGTTGTGCCTTGTGCATCACGCGGTGGATCAGGTGATGGTCCTGGCAGCGTCGCGCCGTGGCCGCCGAGCGATAGGCCGAGTCGGCATACAGCGGCTGGCCGCGCTGGGTAATGTCCAACAATTCCGGCAGCGCCTGCGAGTCGTGTGTTGCTGCCGGCGTCACCGCGTAGCCGCGGATGAAGCCGTGCTCAACATCGGCGTTGATATGGTTCTTGTAGCCGAACCAGGACCGATCGTGCTTCTGCGTCCAGTTGGCCTCGCCATCCCGATGCGCGGCCTGCTGGCGGGTCAGTTCCGGCTCGCCGTCCCTGGGCGCCGCCGGCTTCCGGGTCCTGGGCTTCTGCACCAGGCTGGCATCCAGCATCTGGCCCTTGCGCGCCTCGAAGCCGGCCAGGTCGATGTACGCACCCAACTCCTCGAACAGGGTCTTCATTCGCTCCGGACCGAGTCGCTCACGAAAGCGCCAGATCGCCGTGTAGTCGGGCGCGTCCTGCGTCAAGTCGATGCCCAGAAAGCGCTGGAACGACAGCCGGTCGGCGATCTGATACTCCACCTGCTCGTCCGACAGCGCGTACAGCTCGCGCAGCACCAGCACCTTGAACATGCGCACCGCGTCGTGCGGCGGCCGACCGCCCTTGCGCGGATCACGGCCTTCGCTGCGCATCGTCTCCAGCGTCTCGCGAAACATGCCCCACGGCACGATGCGGTTCAACTCCACCAGCGCATCCCCCAGCGCTTCGAGCTTGCGCTGCCGGATCTCCTGATCGAACAATCCCAGCGGTCGCGAGGTCATCCGGCACGCTCCGAATAGGTCACTTCACTTCGACACCGGCGGCACGGGGAGGTTTCGCAAACCGCTCTACATGCAGTTCGTCGTCGCCCATTGCGCGCATTCGGTCCTACTTCCAAGATCCGTATGCAGCGTGAAGACTTCATCGTGCCGGATCAATAGGCAATGAGCATAGCGAGGCGGCATCTTAATATCGCGAGCACAGGCCGCTCACTGCGCGGGCAGCTGAGGCCGTGTACGGCGGGGGTTCACGTGGACTCTCCGGGCGGCCACATCTGTGCGCCGTGCAACACGCGCAGCACTTCGACACGGGAGGCTTTAGTCTGCACGCGATACACGAGAATGAAGGGTGTGCGCTGAATCACCAGCTCGCGGGTGCCCTTGGCTCGGCCGATGCGGCCCATGTCAGGATGGTCTTGCAAGTGGTTGGCCTGCTGCTCGATCTCGGTATCCATGTCCACGGCGGCCTGCGGGCTGCGCGCGGCGATGTAATCCAATTGCGCGAAGCGCAGCTGTTGCGCACGCGGCAACCAGACAAGTATCAACGCTGGCCCTCTACACCAGCCAGCACGCGCCGCCGCCACGCTGCACTTTCGTGCGCCGCTTGTTTGTTGGAAACCCACTTCGTGTCTGGATCGTTGGCCTCGGCCAACGCTGTCTC
>JAKAMD010000510.1 GCA_021823875.1 Pseudomonadota bacterium
CCGTCCTTCGTCACGACCATCCAGCCGGAGCTGCAGCGCATGCCGCGCGAAGAAGTGCTCGCCGCGATCGAGCGCATACCCGACCCGCATATACGCGCGCGCTGGCGCAAGGCGGCGACCGGCGGCATTTCGGCAGACGACCTGAAGCCGTCCATCGCGCGCCTGACCCAGATGGTCGAGCGCATGGATCGCGCGCTGCAGGATGCGCCCTGGCTCGCCGGCGAGGAGTACAGCCTCGCCGACATCGACCTCGCGCCCTTCGTGCAGCGCCTCGTGCGCGTCGACCTGTTCGGCCTGGTCGCGGCGCGCCCCCGGGTGAACGACTGGTATGCGCGCATGACTTCGCGCCCTGCCTATGCCAGCGCGATGCCGCCGGCGGGGTCTGAAGGCGGCCAGCCCGCGCCGGCCTGAGATCTGCGCAGGCACGCCGGTCGCATCATCGATAGGACTGGATTGCGTTGCTCTCGCGCGTGAGGAGCGTCATCAGCTTCGGGTGGACAAAGAGCTTCTCCTTGCCGAAGGTCTGCTCGCGCAGCACGTCTATCGATACCAGCGCCTTGAGGTAGCGGGACGCAGCCTGGCGTCCGGCGATCCCCGCTTCGACCAGATTCGCGATGCGGCAATACGGTTGCTCGAAAATGACGTCCACCAGCTCGCGGCTGTAGATCTTGGGCAGCGTAGCGCGCACGTGCTCCGCGGTGCCGCCTGCGAGTTTGCGCACGGCGCCGATCTTGGCAGTAGTCCATCCCGCCGTGTCTTCGACCGCGCGCAGCATGTAGAGCAGCCACGGCTCCCAGGCAGCTTCGCGCGTAACTGCAAGCAGCAGTCGGTAATAATCGGCCTTGTGCGCGATGATGTAGCGGCTGAGGTAGAGGATAGGCAGCGGCAGCAGGCCCTGCTCGACCAGGAACAGGCTGTTCAACACGCGTCCGGTGCGTCCGTTGCCGTCGGTGAACGGGTGAATCGCTTCAAACTGGTAGTGGGCCGCCGCCATCCGCACCAGCGGATCGAGCGTTTCTTCCTCGTGCAGAAAGCGCTCCCAGTTGGCGAGGAGACCCCGGATGCGCGCTTCGCCCTCGGGCGGCGTGTACACCACTGCGCCGGTGGCGTCGTTGGCGAGGGCAGTGCCCGCCGCCTTGCGCACGCTCATCTGGACGCCCTTGATCCGCGTGCAGATCGACTCTGCGGTGCCAGTCGCCAAGGGCCGGGTCTTCAGCGCCTTGACACCGTCGAGCAGGGCGCGCCGGTAGCGCAGCGCCTCCCTGGTCGCGGGGTCCGCTCCGCCGTCGGCTTGCAGGTGCCGGAACAGTTGGTCGGCGGTAGTGACGATGTTCTCGATTTCCGAACTCGCCCGGGCTTCGAGCAGCGGGAGGGTGTTGATCAGCATCGCGGGGTTCGGGATCAGTTCCGCCGCCTGCTTCAGTTCGGCCAGCGCCGCACGTGCCCTCACGCACTGCTTCAACACCGTCTTCGTCTCCAGCTCCGCGGTGGGGGGAAGTCGCGGCAGGTCGTTGTACGGACGGTGCGGCTGCCAGCCGGCCAGCCGGGACGTGTCGCCGGAATTCGCTTTTTGCGCCATGTCCGCAGCATATGTCGCTGCCGGCGACACGTCAAGAGAACGTGTCGCAAATTAGCGATTTTGGCGACATGAGTGCCAAGCCGCTAGTCCGGCAAGAATTCGACCCCGACCCTTAAAGCCCGCCTCCGGCCTCCCCTACAAGGGCCCGCTGGGCTTGTAGGCAAAAACACATTCGTCTCTGTTACCCTTGCTTGTTCCCTACGATAACGCCCTATACTCTGCAGCCTGTTCAAGGAGACGGCGAATATGAATTCCGCTACGGAAAAAACGGGGCTGCAGCTGCGTTCCCTGGTCAAGAAAAGCGGCGAGCTGGAGCTTTCGCTGGTCAGCGTCCCGATGCCGGTCCCGCAAGCCGACGAGGTCGTAGTCCGCATCGAAGGCTCCCCGATCAACCCCTCCGATCTGGGGCTGCTCTTCGGCGCGGCCGACATGAGCACGGCACGGCGCTCCGGCTCGGCCGCGCTGCCGGTGATTACGGCGCGCATTCCCGATGCCCTGATGAAGGGGATGGCCGGCCGCATTGACCAATCGATGCCCGTCGGCAACGAGGGGGCGGGCGTGGTCGTGGACGCCGGCGCCTCCGACGAAGCGCAAGCGCTGCGCGGCAAGATGGTGGCCATCGTCGGCGGCGCCATGTACACCCAGTACCGCAGCGCCAAGGTCAAGCAATGTCTCGTGCTTCCGCCAGGCACGAGCGCGGCCGAAGGCGCCTCCTGCTTCGTCAACCCGCTCACTGCGCAGGGCATGGTCGAAACCATGCGGCTCGAAGACCACAAGGCTTTGGTGCACACGGCGGCGGCGTCCAACCTGGGCCAGATGCTCAACAGGCTGTGCATCGCCGACGCGGTTGGCCTGGTGAACATCGTGCGCTCACAGCAGCAGGCGGATTTGCTCAAGGCCCAGGGCGCGCGCCATGTCTGCGACTCCAGCGCCCCGAGCTTCATGCAAGACCTCACCGAGGCGCTCGCCGCCACCGGCGCGACCCTGGCCTTCG
>JAKAMD010000511.1 GCA_021823875.1 Pseudomonadota bacterium
TCCCGATCTCAAGCTCGCCGCGCTCACACCTGCCGACGAGGTGGGCACGGGCGGCGAGAGCGTTGCCAACAAGGGCGAGGTTACCGGCGTCGACCAGCGCCCGAAATCGCCGGCCGAGCGGCTCGGCCTGACCGGCGAGGCGCGCGCCAAGGCGGAGAAGTGTCTCGCCAACGCGGTCTATTTCGAGGCCCGCGGCGAGCCGGTGCGCGGGCAGATCGCGGTGGCACAGGTGGTGATCAACCGGGTGTTCTCGCCGTTCTATCCCGACAATGTCTGCGGCGTGGTCTATCAGAACGCCAACCGCCGCAATGCCTGCCAATTCACTTTCGCCTGCGACGGCATTCCGGACGTGGTCACCGAGCCGGATGCGTGGCTGCGTGCCAAGCGCATCGCGCGCGACATGCTCGACGGCAAGCTGTGGCTGCCGGAGATCGCCAAGTCCACCCACTATCATGCCTACTGGGTGCATCCCGACTGGGTGGCGGAGATGCGCAAGATCTCTCATATCGGCGTGCATACTTTTTATCGGCCGCGCGCCTGGGGCGATGGTGCCGACGAGCCGAGCTTCAGCACGCCCGCCACCACGGCGCGCGAAACCAAGATCCTCGACAAGATGTGAGGCGGGCAATTGCCCGCCGCGACGGATCAAGCCGTCCGTCCCCGCTCGTGCGGGAATGACCGAAGTTTGGCTCAAGGCATGGGGAAATCACGCCATCCATCCGCCCGGCAAATGGCTTGGATCACGATAATTCGTTTTGGCCCTGGCGGCGGAGCCACTATCTTCCGGCGCTTGCCTGCGCTCGGCGCGGGCGCGGAGCCAGGGGCGACGGGATGACGACGAATTCAACGACGGGCGCGCAGGTGGTTTCCGGCTGGCGCACGCCCATGGTGATCCTGATCTGCGGCTGCCTGGTCGGCGCCATCGGCTTCGGGCCGCGCGCCGCGCTTGGCCTGTTCCTGACGCCGATGTCGTCGGCCTATGGATGGGGTCGCGAAATCTTCGCGTTGGCGCTCGCCATCCAGGTGATCGTGTGGGGCATCGCGCAGCCACTGGCCGGCGCCATCGCCGACCGCTACGGCTCGATGCGCGTGCTGTCGGGCGGCGCGTTGCTCTACTGCGCCGGCCTTGCGTTGATGGCCTATGCCACCACGCCCGGCATGCTCAACCTGTCGGCCGGCCTGATGACCGGGCTCGGCATCGCCGGTTCCTCCTTCACGTTGGTGATTGCCGCCTTCAGCAAGCTGATGCCGCCGCATATGCGCTCGCTGGCCTTCGGTGCCGGCACCGCCGCCGGTTCGTTCGGCCAGTTCCTGTTCTCGCCGCTGGCGGTCGGCCTGATCGATCATTTCGGCTGGCAGCACGCGCTGGTCGGCTTCGGCATCATCACGCTCCTGGTCATTCCGTTGTCGGCCGCGGTGAACACGCCGCCGATGCATGCCCACGCGCACGAAGATGCCGCCAGCCAGCAATCGCTGCGCCACGCGCTGATCGAAGCCTTCGGCCATCGGTCCTATATCCTGCTGGTGCTCGGCTTCTTCACCTGCGGCTTCCAGCTGCTGTTCATCACCGTGCATCTGCCGGCCTATCTGGTCGACCGCGGCCTGTCGGTCGATGCCGGCGCCTGGGCGCTTGGCGTCATCGGCCTGTTCAATATCGTCGGCTCGGTGCTGTCGGGCTGGCTCGGCGACCGCATGCCCAAGCGCTATCTGCTCTCGATCATCTACACGTTGCGCTCGATCGCGGTGATCGTGTTCATCAGCCTGCCGGTGACGAACGTGTCGGCGATCGTATTCGGTGCGGTGATGGGGCTGTTGTGGCTGTCGACGGTGCCGCCGACCTCCGGGCTGGTGGCGCTGATGTTCGGCACCCGCTGGATGGCGACGCTGTTCGGCTTCGCCTTCTTCAGCCACCAGGTCGGCGGCTTCCTCGGCGTCTGGCTGGGCGGCGTGCTGTACGAGACCACCGGCTCCTACAATGTGGTGTGGTGGCTGTCGGTGGTGTTCGGCGTCATCTCGGCGATCATCAACCTGCCGATCATCGAGAAGCCGATCGAACGGCTGGCGCCGATCCCGGTGGTCTAGCGAGCGCCGAGACGGGCGCTCGCTGAACGCCAAATCGCCAGGCCGATTGCCAGGACCGCGATCGCCGGCATGAGCAGCGCGTCCGGCGCCTGCATCGCCCGCAAGGTGAGGCCGGTGAGCGCGCACCAAAGCAATGGAATGATCAGGAGAACCCAAGGCGCGCGCCGCATCACCACGAGCGCGCCGAGGGTGGCGGCGACGGTGGGATCGGGCGCGAGGCCGAAGATTTCCATCTGCGCCCAAGGGCGGCCGAGCAGCGGCGCCATCAACGGCTGAATGAACAGCGCGAAGACGACGACGGCCATGCCGATGCGGCTTGCGGCATCCTCGCCCAACACCGGCCGGTTGAGGACGATCCCGCATACGATAAGCAGGATCGCTTCCACGGCGAAAGCGATGGCGATGTAGCGCGCCGACCAGTTGATGGTGTCGTAGCGCTGATAGAGATAGGCCCACGCCACCCACAGCCAGCAGACCGCGAGGATCG
>JAKAMD010000512.1 GCA_021823875.1 Pseudomonadota bacterium
CTCGAGGGCCGCGAGGTCTGCGCCAACGCCAGCATCGGCATCAGCGTGTTCCCGCGCGACGGCGACAATGCGGACGATCTGATCCGCCATGCCGACGCGGCGATGTACAGCGCCAAGGAACTCGGCCGCGGCCAATACCGCTTCTACGCGCCGGGCGCTGCGGACGCGGCAGGCGAGGCGCTGGCGCAGGAGTCCAGGCTGCGCGAGGCCGTCAGGCACGGCGAATTCGTGCTGCACTATCAGCCGCAGCTCGGGGTCGGCGACCTGCGCCTGACCGGCATCGAAGCGCTGGTGCGCTGGCGCCATCCGCAGCGCGGCCTGATCGACCCGGCGGAATTCATCGAATTCGCCGAGACGCGCGGACTGATCGACGATATCGGCCAGTACGTGCTGCGCGAAGCCTGCCGCCAGAACCGGGCGTGGCAGGCGGCCGGTTTTGCCGCTCTGCCGATTTCCGTGAATGTGTCGGCAATCCAGTTCCGCCGCGGCGACCTGGTCGCGGATGTGAAACGCGTACTGGAGGAGACCGGGCTCGAAGGCCGCTACCTCGAACTCGAACTGACCGAGAGCCTGCTCATGGACCGGGATATCGTCGGCAATGCACTCGCAGGACTGCGCGCGCTGGGGGTCAAGATTGCAATCGACGATTTCGGCACCGGCTATTCGTCGCTCTCGTATCTGAAGCGCTATCCGATCGACAAGCTCAAGATCGACCGTTCCTTCATCGACGATCTGGGCACCGACACCGATGATCGCGCAATCGCCATCGCGATCATCAATCTGGCCAAGACCCTGAAACTCTCGGCGCTGGCCGAAGGCGTGGAACGGCAGGAACAGCTCGATTTCCTGCGCGCGCACGGCTGCGACGAATTTCAGGGTTATCTCGCCGGCGCTCCGCTCCCGGCCGAAGAGTTCGCGGCGTTCGCGCGGCACTGAGCGCAGCGCTGCGGCCGTTGCGGATGTGCTCGATCGAGGCGGTCATCTGGTCCATCATGCTCTCGACCTGGCTGCCGAGCAGATCGTTGATCGCCGGGCCGCTACCCTTGTAGGGCACGTGCACCAGCTTCAGGCCGGCCTGGCGCGCCATCAGCTCGAGCGCGAGATGATTGGACGAGCCGTTGCCGGCGGAGGCGATGTTCACTTGCCCCGGCTTCGACTTCGCCAAAGCGACGTATTCCTTGAAGTTCGACACCGGCGTCTTCGGCGCCGCGGTGAGCACCATGGCCACGTACTGGATCGGGCCGACCGGCACCAGATCCCTGAGCGGGTCGTAGCTGAGGTTCTTGAATACCGCGGCGCCCGAAGTCACCGTGCCGCTGGATCCAAGCAGCAGGGTGTAGCTGTCGGGTGCCGATTTGACCACGGCGGCGGTACCGATGGTGCCGCCTGCACCGGCGCGGTTATCGACGATCACCGGTTGCCCGAGCGCATCGGAGAAGGCCTGCTGCAGCGTGCGCGCGGTGATGTCGACGTTGCCGCCGGGCGCCCAGGGAACCATGATGTGGACCGGGTGGCTGGGAAAATCCTGCGCAGGGGCGGCCGTGCACAGGAGCGCGGCAGACACCGTCGTAAGGGCGAGCATGAATCTTTCAGCATGTTTTCTCCTCCGGAGCTAAGATAACCACAAGGAACTTGGAATAGTTGTCGTTCTTGCGGGACCCACATGGTTGCAGATTGGGCTCGCTAGCGTAATACGACCGAAGGGAGTCCTAGCGACGACCGAAGGGAGTCCCAGCGACGACCGAAGGGAGTCCCTTCGGGAAGGAGTGGACCCGGTGGACGGGCCGCAGTAATAAGGGAGAACACAGATGACTGGCTTGACCGATACCATCGCGCATTTCGTCAGCAGCGGCACCGCAGTCCCGGAGGAGGCGGCGCGCATCGTGCGCACCGGCTTCATCGACACCATTTCCACCATGATCGCTGGCAGAAACGAGCCGGTGGTGGGCATCGTGCGCCAGTTCGTCGCGGCGCGGCGTTCAGCGGCGCAGGAAGCGCGCGTGCTGTTCGGCGCCGAGCGCGCAGCCGCTGCGGATGCCGCACTGATCAACGCCACCGCGGCGCATGCGCTGGATTATGACGACGTTGCCCTGGGCGGGCACCCGAGCACAGTGCTGGTGCCGGCGATCCTGGCCGAGGGCGAGCAACTGGGCGCATCCGGCGCGGACGCCTTGCGCGCCTATCTGGTGGGTTACGAAGTCTGGGCCGAGTTGCTCGCGCGCGAACCCGACGCCTATCACCTCAAAGGCTGGCATCCGACCGCAGTCATGGGCACGGTGGGCGCGGCGGCTGCCGTGGCGCATCTGCACAAGCTGTCACCGGAGCAATGCCGCAATGCGCTCGCACTCTCCGCGAGCATGGCGAGCGGGCTGGTGGCCAATTTCGGCACCATGACCAAGCCGCTGCATGCCGGCCGCGCCGCGTCCTGCGCGATCGAAGCGGTGCGCCTCGCGGCTCTGGGCCTGACCGCCGCACCCGACGCCTTCGAGCATCATGCGGGCTTGCTCGCCGCGCTCTCGCCGCAGGGCCGCTGCGAGCGCGAGCGGCCAGCAGCCACGCTA
>JAKAMD010000513.1 GCA_021823875.1 Pseudomonadota bacterium
GGCAAGACCATCGCGGTGTCGGCGCCCAATACCATGCCCGACATACTGGCCCATTTCGCGCTGGAGAAATACGGCGTCGATCCCAAGACCGTGAAGTTCGCTGCCGTCGGCGGCGATCGCGACCGCTATCAGGCGCTGGTCGGCGGCGTGGTGCAGGCCGCGGTGGTGTCGAACGAGTATCAGCCGGTGGCGCCCAAGGACGTCCATCTGGTGGTGGCCGGGCGCGACGCGCTGCCCAAATTCCTGCGCGTGTGCCTGATGACCAGCGAGGCAGTGCTGAAGAAGAAGGGCGATCTGGCCGCGCATTTCCTGGCCGCCGAGATGAACGCGCTGCATTACGCGCTCGGGCACAAGGCCGAGACCGTCGCGCTGACCGAAAAGCTCATTCACGCCAAGCCGAACGATCCACGGCCGGCCTTCGTGTTCGACGAGGCGGTGCGGCTGCACATGGTCGATCCGACGCTGTCGCTGCCGATGGACAAGCTCTCGTGGCTGCAGGATCTGCTGGTGAAGACCGGCAAGCTGAAGAAGCCGCTCGATGTCAAGTCCGTGGTGGCGCCGCAATATCGCGAAAAGGCGCTGAAGCTGGCCGGCAGTTGAGTGAGAACATTGGCGGTGCGTTTCTTTCTGCCATTCCGGGGCCGGCCGCGGGCCGGAACCCGGAATCCGGAAACGAGCACGGAATATTGAACTGGATTCCGGGTCCGCGCCTTTGGCGCGTCCCGGAATGACGAAATAAGGAGACCTTGAATGGGCGAGGTCAGTTTCGTCGACGTTTCCAAGCGCTTCACCCTGCGCGTGGATAACGAAGTCCATCACGTACAGGCGCTCGACCGCGTCAGCTTCACCGTCAAGGACGGCGAGATCGTCGCGCTGATCGGCCCCTCCGGCTGCGGCAAGACCACGGCGCTGCGGGTCGCCATGGGGCTCGATCCGGCCAATGGCGGCCGCGTCACCGTTGACGGGCGCGAGATCAAGGGCTGCGGCTACGACCGCGGCATGGTGTTCCAGCACGCCGAACTGTTGCCCTGGCTGTCGGCACGGCAGAACGTCATGTTCGGCCTGGAGATGAAAGGCGTGCGCGGCGCCGCCTTGCACGAGACCGCCGACAAATATCTCGAACTGGTGGGGCTCGCCGATTCCGGCAACCGCCGGCCGCACCAGTTGTCCGGCGGCATGAAGCAGCGCGTCGGCATCGCCCGCGCGCTCGCCATCGATCCCAAGGTGTTGCTGATGGACGAACCGTTCGGCGCGCTCGACGCGCAGACCCGCGAGTCGCTGCAGGGCGAACTGCTCGACATCCACGCGCGCACCGGCAAGACCATCCTGTTCGTCACCCACGATCTCGACGAGGCCGTGCTGATCTCCGACCGCATCGTGGTGATGCGGCAGGGCCGCGTGCAGGAAATCATGAACGTGCCGCTCGGCCGCCCGCGTCCCGATCTCGGCATCGTGCGCGGGCTGCCGGAATTCGCCGACACCCGTTACAAGGTGTGGCGCGCGCTACACGAAGACGCCACGGTGCATTGATTATGGCACGCATGCTGCGCAACAAACTCCGCTGCTTCCCGCGCAAGCGGGAATCCAGTTCATTTATTGACTCGGTGTCTTTTGGCCCTGGGTCCCCGCTTGCGCGGGGACGAACGGATGACGAGTGCTAGCGCATGGTCGATCTCGCCAACACCCAGAACAACAGCGCGGCGCCGTCGGTGGCGCCGGAGCCGGCCGAGCGCAAGCCGCTGCCGCGCTGGGTCATCACGCTGATCTCGGTCTGCTGCGCGCTCGCCTTGTGGGAAATTGTGGGCCGCAATGTCAATCCGATCTTCGGCTCCTATCCGAGCGCCATCGCGCGGGCGTTCTGGGAACTGCTGATCACCGGCCAATTGGGCACCGCGCTCTATTCGAGCCTGCGGCCGTTCGCGGCTGGCTATTTGCTCGCCATCGTGATCGGCGTCCCGGTCGGGCTGATCATCGGCCGCTTCCGCGTGGCGGAGGCCGCGCTCGGCATCTACGTCACCGCCGGCTACGCCATGCCGCTGGTCGCGCTGGTGCCGCTGTTGATGCTGTGGCTCGGCCTCGGCTTCGCGGTGAAGGTGGCGGTGGTGTTCCTGATGTCGGTGTTCCCGATCACCATCAACACCTGGCTCGGCGTCACCGCGGTGCCGAAGACGCTGATCGAGGTCGGCAAGTCGTTCGTCGCCTCCGACATCACCATCCTGCGCCGCATTATCCTGCCGGCGACGCTGCCTTACATCATGGCCGGCATACGGCTGGCGGTCGGGCGCGCGGTGGTGGCCATGGTGATCGCCGAATTCTTCACCACCATTTCCGGGCTCGGCGCCGTCATCATCAATTCCGCCAACAATTTCGACACCGCCACCATGTTCGTGCCGATCATCATCCTGATGCTGATGGCGATCGGGCTCAACGCCTTCATCGGCTGGGTCGAACACAAGGTCGCGCCCTGGCAGGCCGAGATCTCCGGACGGGATAAGGAATAGGCTGCCGTCGAGCGGCAAACTCGCTTACCCTCTTCTACAAGGGGAGAGGGTAAAGAAGA
>JAKAMD010000514.1 GCA_021823875.1 Pseudomonadota bacterium
GACGAGAAGGGCGGCACGCTCAGGCAGACCCACACCGGCAAAGTGCTGATCGTGGGCGGCGGCTCGGCCACGCACACCGACACGTTGAAGCTCACGCCCATGAAAGGTCCATGTTGAGGGGCGGCACGATCATACGAGTTGGTTTCGTGGAAATCTGAGGGATGTCGCGGTAGCGACATCTCTCATAAGCGCCGCCGTCGGTCATAGAGCGAGATATTTACGCCGCGGTTCCTTGTCGCGCATGCGGGAATCCGCTTCGCTATCGCGCTGACGGACCGGCGAACGCCGAATGTTCGCGTTGGCGTGGGGCGACATGGGGTGCTCATGAAGTTGAAATTCATCATCGCGGCGCTGGCCTTCGCAGGCGTTGCGCTCGGCGGCGTGGCGAGCGCGTCCGCGCAATGCGCGCGGGTCGGCCAGGAACTCTGCCAGAACGGCCAGGTCTACCGCTGCGAGCGGACCGGCAGCGAGCTGACGCCGATTTTCCAGAACCGCCTCTGCGCGGTGTCGGTGCCCTCGCTCAACGGCATCTGGCGCGGCACCGGCCATCAAAGCCCGGCCGGCAAGACCGGCTCCGACTGGTCGATCGCCATGACGATCACCGACGGCGGCGGATCGATCGACTATCCCTCGCTGTCCTGCGGCGGCACGCTCACGCAGCTGTCCCGCAATCCGACCTCGGCGCAATTCCGGGAAACCATCACCTACGGCGAGCGTGACTGCATCGACGGCGGCACTATCACGGTGCGGCTGTTCAACGGCCGCCTGTCGTGGACCTGGTTCGGTGTCTCGCGCGGCAAGCAGTACAATGCGATCGCGGTGCTGACGCGCTAGCGGCGGCGCGTTCGCGCGGCGCGCCGGCTTGCCGCGCGCGGCGGAATGCGCTTCGCTATGCGGCCTCATGGCGTGCGAGCGGTTGCGCGCGCAAAACCAAAAAAAGCGGAGATCGCATGAACATCACCACGGCCATGACGAGCGTGCCGAAGCCGGCGCCGGGCCTGCTCGAGGCGTTCCGGGACGCGCCGACCTCGATCATCAGCGACAACCTCCAGCGTCTGCCGGGCGCGGTGGGCTTGAGGCCCTTTCATCGCGGCGGGCCGTTGATCGGGACCGCCTTCACTGTGAAGACGCGGCCCGGCGACAATCTTGCCATCCATCAGGCGCTCGAACTGGTCGGTCCGGGCGACGTGATCGTGGTCGACGGCGGCGGCGACGAGACGCGCGCGCTGGTCGGCGAGATCATGAAAACCATCGCGCAATACCGGGGCGCCGCCGGCTACGTGATCGACGGCGCCATTCGCGACGCCGGCGCCATCGCGGCCGACGACTTTCCGTGCTTTGCCCGCGCGGCCATTCACCGCGGGCCTTACAAGAGCGGACCGGGCGAGATCAACGTGCCGGTGTCGATCGGCGGCTCGGTGATCGTGCCGGGCGATATCGTGGTTGGCGACGAGGACGGCGTGGTGTCGTTTCCGCCAAGTGTTGCGCAAAGCCTGCTCGAGGCGGTGAAGGCGCAGATCAAGCGCGAAGCCGACACGCTTGTCGCGATCCGCGAGGGCCGCTACCAGGGCAGCTACGGCAAGGCGTGAAGTTGTATCCTGTTGGTCATTCCGGGGCGCGGCCGCAAGGCCGCGAACCCGGAATCCAGAAACAGGTTCTGAATAAGTGTCTGGATTCCGGGCCCGGCGCTGACGCGCCGTCCCGGAATGACAGAAGAGAACGAGAGGGGTGGCGACGATGAGCCAGAAGGACGAATACCACAATCTCGACAAGCCGGACGACGGCCTGTTCCGCGAACTGGCGCCGGGGCTGACGACGCACATCTTTGCCGGCGAGCACGCCATGTTGTCGGTGGTGGAGATCGCGCCCAATGCGGAAGGCAAGATGCATCATCACCCCGAGGAGCAATGGGGCGTGCTGCTGGAAGGCTCCGCGGTGCGCTTTCAGGGCGGCGAGGAAATCCCGGTGAAAAAGGGCGACTTCTGGCGCACGCCCGGCAACGTGCCGCACACCATGCGCGCCGGCCCCGAGGGCTGCCGCGTGCTCGATATCTTCAGTCCGCCGCGGCCGGAATATAAGAAGCCGGGGAGCGGCTTTGGGGGCGGGTGAGTCCTGACCGCGCTCGACCTGCACGTGCGCGTCTCGGCAAGGCCGGCGCGCACGCGGGCGAGGGAGACGGAGTTGACGGAAAACTCAACGGCATGACGCCAATTGTTTTTAAATATTTAAATATTAGAGATTGTTTGGGCCCTAGAGTGACGGTCCGTTGTTGTTTTCCCACCGCTTGCGCCAGAGCAACCTGGCGACGGGTTGCGCCCTCCGATGCAGCACATGACCAGTTTCGAAACGGTAGCTGCTTGTCTGGCGGGGCGGACGAAAAGCTACCTGGCCGAGCAGGCCGGCATCGCTGTGACCGGCGTGCATGCCGTCACTGACGGCGTCAATCATCTGAAATTGCGCCAGGCCACCGCCATCGTCGGCATCGGCGGCCATGCCGGCATGCTGATCGCCTTCAGTTTTTCGCAGCCGATGATCGACGTGCTGTACGAGCGGCTGAC
>JAKAMD010000515.1 GCA_021823875.1 Pseudomonadota bacterium
GGGGGGACTCCATCCCCATTAATAAAAGTAGCGTCATCACACGCCGTAGTCAACCGACTGTTTGCGGCATCGAATCTTGGCGGACACCGGAGCAGGGATCGGCTAAAGGCCCGCGCGCAAGGTCATCAGCCGCCACGCAATCTTGATCGAACCTGTTCCTCCGTCGTCTCCCCGCCGCCGCGGCGCCTTCGATTGGGCCACCGCGACGATCGCCGTGCTGGCCATTGCCTCGGCCGCTGTCGTTTATTGGCGCGATGGCGAGGGTCCGTTCATGAACATCCTCGCCAGCTGGACTCTCGTTGGCTATACGCGTGCGCTGGTTTGGGAAATGCCGTTCTTCGGCACGCATTTCGTGCTCTGGCGCATGCTGGTGGCGACGCCGTTACCGATTCTAGTCGATTATCCTGGCGCGCTTGGCGGAGCGGTGATCCAGGGCACTTTCAACGGCTCCATTCACGACAACAGCGTCAAGCTGCTCGCCAGTGCCATGGTCGAGGGCGAAATCTACAACAGGTCTCTGACCATCGAGCAGGACGTCAGCATCGCGCCGGCGGTTGCGGTTGCCGGCGGCGAACCACCAAACGATTGGCTGATCACGGACAGATCTTCAGCGTGACCGGGTCGGCTTTCTTGTCCGGCAGATAGCTGCCCATGGTGCGGCACTGTCCCTTGATGCAGACCTGCCAGTCGCCGACCGTCGTGCCGGAGCGGCGCAGGATCACTTGGCGTTGCGGCGGCAGTTTCGGCGTGTAGCGAAACCATGTGCCGTCGAAGGTGGCGTCGGGCGGCGGCTCCATGCCGGCGCCGGTGCCCTGGATGCGGTCCTGCGTGACCACGATGCCGGCGGGCGTGGCCCGATAGTCCTCTTCCCAGCGGATCTTCTCGATCGAATGGGTCCAGGCCAGTGTCAGCGCCACCGTGCCGAGACGGACCAGCGAGCCGGCGGCCAGCAGGCAGAACTGCATTAGCGCATGATTCCGAAAAAGCCTGTCCCGGACTTGATCCGGGATGGGAACCGGTTTTCGGATAAGATCATGCGCATCTATTCAGCCGGCGTTACGGCCGCGGCGGCACGGGCCCGGTGCGCCTTCCAGAACTGATAGACGAAGAACGCGCCGCAGGCGGCAAAGCCGACGGGATCGGTCCACGGCAATTCGACCACCAGCAGCGCGGCGGCAAAGAACGCGAAAATCCGTTCCGGCCAGCCGACCGGCGCAAGGAAATAGCCGATCGAGGTCACGCCCCACAGCGTTACTGCGATCACCGCCTTGACGATCACGTAGGCCGCGGCGGCCACGAAGCCCCAGGCGGCGACGCGCGCGCCGACCGGCTGCAGCATCAAGGCCGGCGTATAGACCGCCATGAACGGCACGATCCAACCCGGCAATGCGATTTTCACCGCGGTCCAGCCGATCTTGAATCCGCTCTCCTTGGCAATCGAGGCGGCGGCGAAGGCGGCGAGCGCCACCGGCGGCGTCAGGTCTGCCATGATGCCGAAGTAGAACACGAACATGTGCGAGACGATCAACGGCACGCCGAGATGCAGCAGCGCGGGCGCCGCGATCGAGGAGGTGATGATGTAGTTGGGGATGGTGGGGATGCCCATGCCGAGGATCAGCGAGGTCAGCGCGGTCAGACACAGCGAGAAGAAGATCGAGTTCTCGCCCACCGTCACGATCACCCGCACGAAATTGGTCGCCGCCCCCGTGAGCGTCAGCGTGCCGATGATGGTGCCGACCAGCGCGCAGGCGACGCCCACCGGCAGCGCATGACGGGCGCCGTCGGCAAGGCTGTTGAGCGCGACATTCAGCGTCTCGCGCCCGCCCTTGACCCAGATGGTGACTGCCATCAGCGCCGCCACCATGGAGATCAATAGCCACACGCCGTATTCGAAGAACAGCGCCGCCGACAGGCCGAGCAGAATCCAGAATACCACGCGCAGCACGGGCTTGGGCAACGCGGCCACGATCGGATGGCTGAAGATGACCATCGCCGTAAGGCCGAGGCCGATGGTGCCGGCAAACAGCGGCGTGTAGCCGGCAAACAGCAGCACCACTAGCGCCGCCAGCGGCATCAGCAGGTACCAGTTCTTCTTCAATGCCGCGATCGGCTTCGGACACTCATCCTTGGACAGGCCGACGAGGCCGCGCTTGCCCGCTTCCAGATGCACCGCCCAGAAGGCCGAATAGTAATAGAGGACCGCCGGCACGATGGCCGCGATGCACACGGTCGAATAGGGCACGTTGATGGTTTCGGCCATGATGAAGGCGACCGCGCCCATCACCGGCGGCATGATCTGCCCGCCCATGGAGGAGGTTGCTTCCACCGCGCCGGCGAAATAGGCCGGATAGCCGAAGCGTTTCATCAGCGGAATGGTGAACTGGCCGACCGTCACCACATTGGCGATGCCAGAGCCGTTGATCGTGCCCATTAGGCCCGACGAGATCACCGCCACTTTGGCGGGGCCACCGCGCGCGTGGCCGACGGTGCCCATGGCGACATCGGTGAACAGGCCGATCATGCCGGCGCGCTCGAGGAACGCGCCGAACAGAATGAAC
>JAKAMD010000516.1 GCA_021823875.1 Pseudomonadota bacterium
GCGTGTTGGACGCCAAGGGCCAGGTGCTCGGCGTCGACCTCGACGACACCGCCTACATCCCGGCCCAGCGCGCGCTGGAACTGTACAACCGCGACGGCCTGATGGAGATCCACGTCTCCTACGCCGAGAGCGTGCCGGCGACGCGGATCGCGGCGGAGATCAAGACCGTGCTGCGCGCGCGCCACGGCCGCGAGGACTTCACCGTCACCACCCAGGAGGACATGCTGCGCACGCTGTCGAATATCCTCGACATCCTGACCATGGCGGTGGGTGCCTTGGGCGGCATCTCTCTCGCCGTCGGCGGTGTGGGCATCGTCACCATCATGACCATCGCGGTGACCGAGCGCACCGGCGAGATCGGCCTGCTGGTGGCGCTGGGCGCGAAGCGTAAAACCATCCTCGGCATCTTCCTGGGCGAGGCGGTGGCGCTCTCCGCCGTCGGCGGCGTGCTCGGCCTGGTCCTCGGCATCGGTCTGGCGCAACTGATCCACCTCTTGGTGCCGGCGCTGCCGGTGCACACCCCGATCAATTTCGTGCTCCTCGCCGAGGCCGTCGCCGTGGTCATCGGTCTGGCCGCCGGCGTCCTGCCCGCCCGGCGCGCCGCGCGGCTCGACGCGGTCGAGGCGCTGCGGGCGGAGTGAAGGCTAGACCATCGCCGGCAGCGATGGCATAGGCGGGTATCATCCGGCTTCACCCACCCCAACTCCCGCGCTGCGCGCGCGGCGGTGCGAGGCTTGAGCGAGCGCTTCGGCCGGGCGCCATGAATGGCCCGAGCGGCATACCGGTCGACAGTGCTACCAAGACGGCCGTCTTGAAGTAAGCTTCGCCCCATGGATCTGAACAGCGATTTCGATCGGCGCGTGGTGCAGGACGCGCACGACGCCGTCTGGAGCGCCTCGCCGCTGCCGGGAGTGGATCGGCGCATGCTCGACCGGGTCGGCGGTGAGCAGGCGCGGGCCACCAGCATCGTTCGCTACGCTGCGGGTTCGCGCTTCGACCGGCACGTGCATGGCGGCGGCGAAGAGATTCTCGTGCTCGATGGCGTGTTCTCGGACGAGCACGGCGATTACCCCGCCGGCACCTATCTGCGAAATCCTCCTGGCAGCAGTCACGCGCCGTTCTCCCGCGACGGCTGCAGCCTTTTCGTCAAGCTCTGGCAGTTTGCGCCGGATGACGAAGAGCCGGTGCGCATCGATACAGCGACGGCCGCCTGGTATCCGGGACTGGTCCCCGGGCTGTCGGTCATGCCCCTGCACGAGCACGACGGCGTCAGCACCGCGCTGGTCCGCTGGGCGCCGGATACGCGCTTCAACACCCATGCGCATCCCGGCGGCGAGGAGATCCTGGTCCTGGAAGGCGTATTCCGCGACGAAGACGGCGACTACCCCACCGGCACGTGGCTGCGCAATCCGCGCTGGAGCCGCCACACGCCCTTCACCGGTCCGGAAGGCGCGCTGATCTACGTCAAGGTCGGGGCGATCGGTGCGGACTTCATGGGCATCGGCACCTGAGCGATTTGCCGCATCACTCTGAAAGCTGCCTGGCAAGCTACGCGTGCGACTCGGCCAATCCGATCAGAGAATAGGTGGTGTATGCGATTCGGGAATGCGCCGTTCAACGGACCCTCAGGTCAACGTGGCTGCGGGGGTTCGATTTCCTATCCAGAAGAATCGTGCTCTCAATGCGATTCGTCCATTTAATGCGCGCTGGTCCAGCAGCAGGTGTCGGAGCGCTACAGTCGCACGATGCGCTTGCACGCTTATCGATTGAGCGCCTGCATTTGTGGCGCCGCATAGCGCGTCCCGCTCGCCGCTCCAAGCGGAAAGACCCGCTCGATCCGTCCTATTTCCTGCGCCGTCAGCTTTATCGCTTGCGCGCCAAAGTTCTCTTCCAGTCGATTCCGTTTCTTGGTTCCGGGAATGGGAACGATGTCGTCGCCGCGTGCGAGCACCCAGGCGAGCGCCAGCTGCGCTGCCGAACATCCCTTTTCCTTCGCCAGGGCTTCGACGGCTTTCACCAATTCCAGGTTCTTCTGAAAATTGTCTCCCTGGAAGCGTGGCGAATTGCGTCGGTAGTCATCGGCTGCCAAATCGTCGATCGTCTTGAATTTGCCCGTGAGGAAGCCTCGGCCGAGCGGGCTATAGGCGACAAATCCGATACCCAGTTCTCGGGTCGTTGCGAGGATTTCCCCTTCCGTGTCGCGGCTCCACAGCGAGTATTCCGTTTGCAGCGCGGAGATTGGATGCGCAGCGTGCGCACGCCGGATGGTCTGAACTCCCGCTTCGGACAAACCCAGATACCGCACCTTGCCCGCGCGCACGAGGTCTGCCATAGCGCCCACCGTGTCTTCGATCGGCACCTCGGGATCGACGCGGTGCTGGTAATACAGGTCGATGGCATCGACACCCAGGCGAGTCAGGCTCGCCTCGCAGCATCGCTTCACATAGTCGGGGCGGCCATTGACGCCCAGAAACGCGCCATCGGGAGAGCGCATGTTGCCGAACTTGGTCGCTAGGATGACCTCATGTCGCCGCCCCTTTATTGCCTGACAGATCGGA
>JAKAMD010000517.1 GCA_021823875.1 Pseudomonadota bacterium
CATGCGCGCGATCGCCGAAGAGGCTTTCGCAATGGTGCGCGAATACAAGGGTTCGCATTCTGGCGAGCACGGCGACGGGCTGGTGCGGTCGGAATTCAACGAGCCAATGTTCGGCTCGCGTCTTGCGCGCGCCTTCGAAGAAGTGAAGGACCGCTTCGATCCAAACGGCTTCTATAATCCCGGCAAGGTGGTACGGCCGCCGAAATTCGATACCCGAGAATTATTCCGCTATGCGCCCGGCTATCAGGCGCAAGAGATCGAAACGCGCTTCGACTGGTCGTCCTATACAGGCCGCGGCGGCGGTTTCCAGGGCGCCGTCGAGATGTGCAATAACAATGGCGCCTGCCGCAAGCTCGCCGGCGGTGTCATGTGCCCGAGCTATCGCGTTACCCGCGACGAGCGTGACGTCACGCGCGGACGGGCCAATACATTGCGGCTGGCGCTCACCGGCCAGCTCGGGAAGAACGCGCTCGCCAGCAAGGAGATGTTGGAGACGTTGAAACTCTGCGTCTCCTGCAAGGCCTGCCGCAGCGAATGCCCGACCGGCGTCGACATGGCGCGCATGAAGATCGAGGTCTTGGCCGCCCGCGCCGAGCAGCGTGGGATCTCGCTGCACGACCGGCTGGTCGGCTATCTGCCGCGCTACGCGCCGTTGGCCGCGCGCCATCCGGCACTGTTCAATATACGCGACGGCAGCCCGTTGTTGCGGCGGGCCTCGGAAGTCTTCGCCGGCTTTTCGGCAAGGCGCAGCCTACCGAAATGGCGGCGCGATATTTACCAGGATCGTGCCGATTGGCGGTGCGGTCCGTCCGATACGTCGCAGCGCGAGGTCGTGCTGTTCGCCGATACTTTCGACCGCTATTTCGAACGCGAGAATCTCGACGCAGCCATGAAGGTGCTGGTGGCCGGCGGCTATCGCGTGCATGCCGCCTTGCCGACCGACGGCGATGCGCGGCCGCTCTGCTGCGGGCGCACCTTCCTCTCGGTCGGATTGGTCAATGAGGCGCGGCGCGAATTGCAGCGCACGCTTGATGCGCTCGCGCCTTACGTCCGGCGCGGCGTGCCGGTGATCGGACTGGAGCCGAGCTGCCTGCTCACCATGCGCGACGAGTTGCCGGCGCTGTTCAAGGGCGAAGCGGCTGCGGCGTTGGCCGCGAACGCGTTATTGCTGGAGGAATTTCTCGCCCGCGAAGATCAGCAGGACCGGCTTTCCCTGCCGCTCGGGCCGCTGCCGCATAAGGCGCTGCTGCACGGTCACTGCCATCAGAAATCCTTCGGTGCCATGGGCGCGGTGGCAAGCGTGCTCAAGCTGATCCCCGAACTTGCCGTGGAATCAGTGGATTCGAGTTGCTGTGGCATGGCCGGCGCTTTCGGTTATGACGCGGCCACCATCGACGTCTCGCTCAAGATGGGGGAGCAGTCGCTGCTGCCGGCGGTACGGCAGGCACCGGACGACGCGCTGATTATCGCCGACGGCACCTCCTGCCGGCATCAGATTCATGACGGTACCGAGCGCAAGGCGCTGCATATCGCGCGCGTGCTGGCGAAGAGTCTTGCTGCGGCGAATGGCGGTTCAGTTTGATGACCGCGAGGCCATCATCTGGAGAAGCTGCATACGCGATTCTCCCGAGACGTTTGCGCCGAGATTGATCTCCGCGATGATGTGGCCCCCAAGGCCCCTGAGCCGGGCCGAGACGATGGCCATGTCGAGCTTCTGCAGCGCCGTGGGCAGGGCGTCCTTGAGTCTTATAGGGTCGATTAAATGCTCAAGCGCGTTCGTCGCCGTCCGATTGATGGTGGTCTTGGCGGACCGCATTGTTGCTTTCGTCAGAAGTGCTTCCTGCCCATCCAGCCTAATGATTGGTTCGGTCGGTTTCAGCGCGATCTGAGCACCTTTCGTTTCCACCAAATAAATCGGCATGCTGCCGTGGAAGGACTGCGTGCCGTCCTTTTTCTTGACGACGTTTCGCCAGCTATGAATTTGAGGGATACTCAATCTAATGAATGCGATCTTCTTCTTGCGCCATCGGATTGTGGATTTCTGGCGTCCCGCGCGGCACGACCAGACGTCGATATCGCCGCGCATGGAGATGACGATTTGATCACCCCGTGGCCAGAGCGAACCGCTCTTGAAGGTTACGACCGGGGTTTTCGTGATGCCGGGGCGATTAACGCATTGATTTTCACGCGGCTCGAAAGTGCCGACGACGCTCGCGAAGTTTTTCTGAAGATCGACGAGATCCGCCAGGATTTTAGCGTCAACCGAGAGATTATCACCGACGGCATTGACCGTCACCCACGACGTGGCGCTGACCGTGATCGGTATGCCATTGACATCGCTTTTTATGGCGACCGGCCCGTAAGCGAGTTGGGCCGTGGCATTCGATATGAAGCCGCCCAAGAACAGCACGCCCAATACAAACTTCCGCATGTTTCGCCCCTACCCCGAAACAAAACTCAAATCACGCACGGTTCATGAGGCGCCGTTTTGTTTTCTTGGCCGAACGGAGGCGCCAGGCTGCGTATCGGCGTTGATTATTGCAACAGAGGTTCG
>JAKAMD010000082.1 GCA_021823875.1 Pseudomonadota bacterium
TACCTGGACCACCCCGAACGGCCGCAAGGTTTCCATCGCCTTGGAAGAGCTCGGCCTGCCCTATACGGTGCATGCGATCAACATTTCCCAGAACGAGCAGTTCGCGCCGGATTTCCTCAAGATCGCGCCCAACAACCGCATCCCGGCCATCGTGGACCGCGACAACAACATGGCGCTGATGGAATCGGGCGCCATCCTGATCTACCTCGCCGACAAGACCGGCAAGCTGCTGCCGAAGTCGGGCGAAGCGCGCTACCGCGTGATCGAATGGCTGATGTGGCAGATGGGCGGTGTCGGCCCCATGCTCGGCCAAGTGCACCACTTCGTGAAATATAATCCCGGCAAGGCGCCCTATGCCGAGGAGCGCTATCTCAAGGAAGCGCACCGGCTCTACAAGGTGCTCAACACCCGGCTCGAGGGCCGCGAATTCATCGTCGACGACTACTCCATCGCCGACATCGCGATCTGGCCATGGATCTCGCGCTTCGAGTGGCAGACCATCGACATGAAGCAGTACCCCAATGTGAGGCGCTGGTACGAGACCATCGCCACGCGCCCGGCCGTGCAGAAGGGCTATCAGGTGCCCAAGGACGTCGGCCCGATCCCGATGCCGGCGTAACGCAGCAAGCCTTGGCAATGATTGTCGCCGGGTCAGTCCCACAACAGGTGGGGCGGGCCCGGCGAATTGCCGTTTTCGCGACCGGAACCGGCACGCTTTCCTAGGCTCGCCCCTTTTCCGCCCGATTGCGCTACCATTCGGGAATCATGGCTTCACGACCGAAAACTGCTGAACCGCGCCCGGCGCCGCGCCTCTATCTGATCAGCCCGGTGCTGACCGACACGACCGGTTTTGCCCCGCTGCTGGACGCCGCGCTCGACGCCGCCGATGTTGCCGCGCTGCTGTTGCGCTTGGCCACCGCCGACGAAGGCACGCTGATCAAGCGCGCCAAGGCGCTCGCCGGTCCGGTGCAGACGCGCGGCGTCGCGGTGCTCCTCGACGGCCGCCCCGAACTGGTCGCACGCGCGCGCGTCGATGGCGTCCACGCCACCGGCCTGACGGCCTTCGCCGACGCCGTCGAACAGCTCAAACCGGACGGCATCGTCGGCGTCGGCGGCTTGCTGAGCCGCCACGACGCCATGCTCGCCGCCGAACAGGGCGCCGATTACCTCATGTTCGGCGAGCCGGACGCGCACGGCACGCGCCCCCATTTTGCGGTGATCGAAGAACGCGTGGCCTGGTGGGCGGAAGTCTTCGAAAGCCCCTGCGTCGGTTATGCCGGCGCGGTCGAGGAAGTCGCGCCGCTGGTGGCAGCCGGCGCCGATTTCGTCGCGCTTGGCGACTGGCTGTGGAACGATCCGGCTGGACTGCCGGCCACGCTCGGCGCCGTCATGCAGGCCCTGCGGCTGCCGGAGGCCACCGCGTGATGCGCACTCCCGCCGCCGTTTTCGTCGCCCTACTCGTGTTCGCGACACCCGCGCTGGCGCAGTCCAAGACTAAACCGCTGCCACCGAGCCCGCCGGCGGCTGCCGCCACACCGGAAACCGACAACAGCAAGGTCGATCTCGCCTATGGCGCCTTCCAGCGCGGCTTCTACCTGACCGCGCTCGCCGAAGCGACCAAGCGGGCGCAGAAGAATGATCCGCAGGCCATGACCCTGCTCGGCGAGATCTATGCGCAGGGCCTCGGGGTCGGCCGCGACGACGCCAAGGCCGTGGAATGGTTCAAGCTCGCCGCCTCGCATGGCGACCGCGACGCCATGTTTGCGCTGGCAGTATTCAACCTCGAAGGCCGCGGCGTTCCGCGCAATCCGCAGGAAGGCGCCAAACTGCTGGCCGACGCCGCCAAGCTCGGGCATCCGGTCGCGGCCTATGATCTCGGGGTGCTCTACCTCAACGGCACCCAGTTCCCGAAAGACGTCACGCGCGCCGCCCAGTTGTTCCAGCAGGCCGCCGACGCCGGCAATGTGCAGGCACAATATGCGCTCGCCAATCTCTACAAAGAGGGGCGCGGCGTCCCCAAGGATCAGAAAAAGGCGATGCAGCTGATGCAGGCCGCCGCGATCGCCGGCCATCTCGATGCCATGGTCGAATTCGCCATCGCGCAATTCAATGGCAACGGCACGCCCAAGAACGAAAGCGCAGCCGCGGCGCTGCTGCTCAAGGCGGCACAGCGCGGCAACGTCGTAGCGCAGGACCGCCTGTCGCGCATCCTGATGGCCGGCCGCGGCATGCCGGCCGATCCCACCGAGGCGGTCAAGTGGCACATCATCGCCAAGGCCGGCGGCGATAACGATCCCGACCTCGATGCCTTCGCTGCCAAGCAGAGCCAAAAGGTGCGCGACACCGCTGAAAAGGCGGCCAGGCTGTGGCTGTCGACCGCGACTCCGCGCCATTAAGCCTATCCGGGCCCGCCGCTGCGAAAGTATGGCCAACGGCCTTGACGCGCGGCGCCTACCCGGGCAGATCGACCCGCCATGCTCCATTCCGCTCTGCTCAACGTGATGATCGCCGCCGCGCGCAAGGCCGGCCGTGCCCTCAAACGCGATTTCGGCGAGGTCGAGAAGCTTCAGGTCTCGCTCAAGGGCCCGGCCAATTTCGTCTCCGCCGCCGACCGGCGGGCCGAGGAGACGCTCTACGTCGAGCTCAGCAAGGCGCGGCCCGGTTACGGCTTCCTCGGCGAGGAAGGCGGGGTCCGCGAGGGCGCCGACAAGACCCATCGCTGGATCGTCGATCCGCTCGATGGCACCACCAATTTCCTGCACGGCATCCCGCAGTTCGCCATTTCCATCGCGCTCGAGCGCGAGGGCGCCATCGTGGCGGGGCTGATCTACAATCCTGCCAACGAGGAGCTGTTCATCGCCGAGAAGGGCAAGGGCGCTTTCCTCAACGACCAGCGCATCCGCGTCGCCGCCCGCAAGCGGCTGTCCGACGCGGTCATCGCCTGCGGCCTGCCGCATTACGGCCGCCCCGGTTTCGCGCTCGGCCATAAGGAAACGGGCGCCGTGCAGCAGCAGGTGGCCGGTTTGCGCCGCTTCGGCGCCGCCGCCCTCGACCTCGCCTGGGTCGCCGCCGGGCGACTCGACGGCTACTGGGAACGCCACATCAAGCCCTGGGACATGGCGGCCGGGCTGATCCTGGTACGCGAGGCTGGCGGCTTCGCCACCGATTGCGACGGCGGCGACGATATGTTCGCCAAGGAGGATATCGTCGCCGGCAACGAGGCGATCCACAAGGAATTGCTGCGGGTGCTGCGCGAGGTCGGGAAGGATTAATTCCCGCCTCGCAGGGTCGTCCTGAGCGCCGCAAATTCTGCTCAATCGTCGGTTTTAAGCGCGGCGGACCGCCCTTAAGCACATCACCGCATTGATTTTTCAATTGTCGTATGTCTGTGCCATAGTGGCTCGCAAAATTCGCGCCAAACACTAAGCTTGCGCCTATGACCAAAGAACTCGACCCGCTGAAACTGTCCTCGCCGCGCATTTTCCTGGTGCGGATGCTGGTGTTCGTGGTGCTGGGCGGGCTGATCGCCTTCGTGCTGCACAAGCAGGTGCAAGTGGCCTACATGGCCAATCCGGCGCTCAACACGCTGATCCTCGGCGTGCTGGTCATCGGCATCGTGCTGTCGTTCCGCCAGGTCATCCGGCTCTATCCGGAAATCGCCTGGGTCAACAATTTCCGCCTCGCCGATCCCGGTCTCGCGGTCGAACGTCCGCCGGTGCTGCTGGCGCCGATGGCCGCCATGCTCGGCAGCCGCATGGGCCGCATGGCGCTGTCGACGCAATTGATGCGCGGCATCCTCGACTCGATCGCCACTCGTCTCGACGAGGCGCGCGACATCTCCCGCTACATGACCGGGCTTCTGGTGTTCCTCGGCCTGCTCGGCACCTTCTGGGGCCTGATCGAGACGGTGGGCTCGGTCGGCGGCGTCATTCAGGGCCTGAAGGCGACCGGCGACGCCGCCAGCATGTTCGACTCGCTGCGCTCGGGTCTGGCCGCGCCGCTGTCCGGCATGGGCATTTCGTTCTCGTCCTCGCTGTTCGGCCTCGCCGGCTCGCTCATTCTCGGCTTCCTCGATCTGCAATCGAGCCAGGCGCAGAATCGTTTCTACACCGAGCTTGAAGACTGGCTGTCCACCACGGTCTATGATCACGTCGCCGAGCCGGGCACCGCCGGTGCCGCCGTCGGCTTCAGCGGCGAGATCCGCTCGGCACTCGACCGTCTGCGCGATGCCGTCAATGAAAGCGGCGGCAACAAGGCCGCGTCCACCGCCATGGCCAATCTGGCGGAAGCGATCCAGGGTCTGGTGCACCATATGCGCACCGAGCAGCAGATGATCCGCGACTGGGTCGACGCCCAGGCCGAGCAGCAGCGCGAGATTAAGCGGCTGCTGGAGATCATGGTGCGCGAGAACGTCAGCCGGTGACGCGCCGGTAGGAAAGCGTAACGGAGTCGAACCGAGATGGCGCTTGCACGAACGCGCCGTGCCGACAGCGGCATGAATTACTGGCCGGGCTTCGTCGACGCGCTGTCGACGCTGATCCTGAGCATCATCTTCATTCTGACCGTGTTCGTGGTGGTGCAGTTCTATTTGCAGCAGGAGGTGCAAGGCAAGGACACCGCGCTGCAGCGCCTCAATGCGCAGATCGCCCAGCTCACCGATCTCCTCTCGATGGAAAAGGCCGGCAAGGCCGACCTGCAGGACCAGCTCGCGCAGTTGCGCGCGACCCTCGCCACCGCCGAGAGCGAACGCGACAAATACAAAGGCATCGCCGACGGCGCCGGCACCGGCGCCGCTGCGGCGCAAAACAGGATCGGCTCGCTCACCGGAGAGCTCGACAGCCAGAAAAAGATCTCCACCCGGGCGCTGGCGCAGGTCGAGGTGCTCAACCAGCAGATCGGCGCGCTGCGCCGTCAGCTCGCGGCGCTTGAAAGCGCGCTCAACGCCTCCGAATCCAAGAACAAGGAGTCGGCGAGCCGCATCACCGAGCTGGGCCAGCGGCTCAACTTGGCGCTGGCCGAACGGGTGAAGGAGCTGTCGCGCTACCGTTCCGACTTCTTCGGCAAGCTGCGCGAGATCCTCGGCAACCGCCCCGACATCCGCGTGGTCGGCGACCGTTTCGTACTGCAGTCGGAAGTGTTCTTCGACACCAATAAGGCCGACCTCAAGCCGGAAGGCCAAGCCGAGCTCGACAAGGTGGCCGGTGCGCTGCTCAACATCGAAAAACAGATACCCGCCGACATCCCCTGGGTGCTGCGCGTCGACGGCCACACCGACGCGCGGCCGATCACCGGCGGGCCGTTCAAGTCGAACTGGCAGCTGTCGACGGCGCGCGCGCTGTCGGTGGTGCAGTATCTGATCAGCAAGGGCGTGCCGCCGCAGCGTCTGGTCGCCGCCGGCTTCGGCGAATTCGATCCGATCGACCCCGGCACCACCGAGGAAGCCTACCGCCGCAACCGCCGTATCGAATTGAAGCTGACGGAGCGTTGACGCACGTCCATGGCGGTCTATGTCGACGAGGCGATCTGGAGCTGGCAGGGCCGCAAGTGGTGCCATCTGCTGGCTGACGACATCGACGAGCTGCATCGCTTCGCCGCCACGCTCGGTCTGCACCGCTTTTCCTACCAGGGACCGCCGAAGACCCCCTCGCCGCATTACGATCTGACGGCGTTTGAGCGCCGGCGCGCCATCGTGCACGGCGCCGTCCCCTGCGACCGCACCAAGATTGTCATGGTTTTGCGCGCGCTGCGCCGCCAGGTGGCGATACGCTCGGCCATGCGGGCCTGACGTGAGCGGCCAATTCACACTCCGCCCCTACGCCGCCGCCGACGAAGACGCGGCGATCGAGCTGTGGCGGCGCACCTGGGCACATCACTTCCCGCACATCGATTTCAACGCGCGAGTTGCCTGGTGGCGCGAGCGCTGGCGGCAGGAGTTGGTGCCGGTGACCAATATCGTGGTCGCCGAGCAGGCCGGCGCTCTGATTGGCTTTGTCACCGTCGATCCCACAACCGGCTATCTCGATCAGATCGTGGTCGCACCCGAACATTGGGGATCGGGCGCCGCGCTGGCATTGCTCGACGTGGCCAAGCGGCTGTCACCCAGCGGCCTCGACCTCCTGGTGAACAAAGACAATTTCCGAGCCATCCGCTTCTACGAGAAGCACGGCTTCGTTTACGCCGGCGAGGACAAGAACCCGGTGTCGGGCCGGCCGGTGAACCGGATGAACTGGCGGCCGTAAACTTTACGACGTGCCGGCGACCGCATGCGCCTTGGCCGAGTCGAAGGCACGCGAATCCACTTTAAGATAAGCGAGCTTTTCCTCGGCGATCACTACGGCCTCGGCCACGCCCGGCACCTGACGCAATTGCGCGGCGAGGCCAGCAATGTCGCCGGCCTTGCCGTCGCCGATCGGCACCAGCCGCGTCGTCAGATAGCTCGGCTGCGCCATGGTCACCGCGGCGAGCAGCCAGAGCAGCGCCAGCACCGTCGTCAATGCAAACACGCCGACCGCGCCGCCGTGCTGGTTGGCCCAGCCGCCAACCACGCCCCCGACGAAGATGCCGAGAAACTGCAGGCTCGAATAAAGCCCAGTGGCCGTGCCCTTGGCGTCGGGCGGCGCCGCCTTGGTGATGAGCGAGGGCAAACTCGCTTCCATCACGTTGAAGCCGCAGAAAAAGACGGTGAGCGCGGCGAGCAGGACATATAGGTTATGTGCACCGAGATAGAGCATCACTTGGCTGAGGACGAGCGCGGCAACAGAGACCACGAACACGCCCTTCATGCGGCGATGCTTCTCGGCGACGATGATGGCCGGCACCATCACGACCACCGAAACCAGAAGTACCGGCAGATAGACCATCCACTGACTATGCGTCGATACGTCGAGCGTGCCGTGCAACAGGCCGGGCACCACCAGGAAGCTCGCCGTCAACATCGCGTGCAGTACAAATACGCCGATATCGAGCCGCAATAACTCCTTGTTCCGCAAAACCGAGCCCATCAATGCCGGAACAGCTTCGGCGTCGCGATGCACGCGCACCCGGCGCGGCGTCGGCACGATGAACTCTGTGATGGCGATGCCGACCATCGCCAGCCCCACCATCAGCCAGAAAATGCCGGGGACGCCGATAAAGCTCGCGAGGATCGGACCGGCCACCAGCGCCACCATGAAGGAGAAGCCGATGGTGATGCCGACCATGGCCATGGCCTTGGTGCGGTTTTCCTCCGCGGTCAGATCGGCCACCAGCGCCAGGATCACCGAGCCGACCGCGCCAGCGCCCTGCAGCACCCGGCCGAGAATGACTCCCCCGATCGAGGTCGACATCGCCGCGATCGCACTGCCGAGCGCGAACAGCAGGAGCCCGACGATGATCACGACCTTGCGGCCAAAGCGGTCCGACAGCAACCCGAAGGGGATCTGCAGCAGCCCCTGGCTCAGCCCGTAAATGCCCAGCGCCTCGCCGATCAGATAAGGGGTGGCGCCCGAAAGCCCGTGGGCATAGGCGGCAAATACCGGGTAGATCATGAAAAGGCCGAGAAGCCTTACCGAAAACACGGCTGCGAGCGACGCAGCAGCCCGGAATTCCTGTCTTTCCATAGTTCCTCGTCCCAACGCCCCACGAATTCTGGAAACGCCAAGCTCAAGCCCCCATATTGCGAAAGGCCGCCGAACATACGGTCGACGGCCCAGGGCAAACGCATCGCCAGCCTTCTCGACGCCTTAAAAGCGGGCGCACCATGCCCTGCCACCCGGCGCCAGGTCAATTGTGGCACCTTGCCCGGGCGGGCCGCCTCCTGTATAGAGCCGCCAAATTCAGCATAATTTCGGCGCCCCGTCGGCGCCCGACGGAATAAGGCCATGAAATCCGAGATTCATCCCGACTATCACACCATCAAGGTGGTGATGACCGACGGCAGCGAGTTCACCACCCGCTCCACCTGGGGCAAGGAGGGTGACGTTCTGCACCTGGACATCGACCCCAAGTCGCACCCGGCCTGGACCGGCGGCCAGCAGCAGATCGTCGACCGCGGCGGTCGCGTGTCCCGCTTCCAGAAGAAGTTCTCCGGCTTCCTCGACAAGGCTGGCAAGAAGTAAGGCCGACGCGGTTTCCGCGCGGTGTCATGGCCGGGCTTGTCCCGGCCATTGTCGTTATGCAAAGCGCTAGGGTGTCGCGGTCGCCGTTCGCTCCCGCGCAGGCGTGAACGCGCGGAACCGGGCTCGCCGCTTTAGAAAATGCGTTCAGCGCTCTCCGCGCCGAACGCCGCCCGCAACAGCCCGATCTGGTGCTCGACCGGATTGCCTGCCGGCGCCTGCTCGCCCGCGTTGCGATTGTGGATGGTGGCATCAAGCCGGCGCACCTTGGCCTGCAAAGCCAGCGACCGATCGATCAAGTCGCGCAGCTTTTCCGGCAGCAGTTCGAGATTGTCGGGTTCGTGCGTATCGCTGCCCGAGAGCTTGACCTTGGTCTTTTCTTTGTTGGCCTGAGCCAACGACATCTCGCCTTCCTTGACCGCGCGATGCAACAGTAGCCACGAGGCAAGCTGCATCAGCCGCGTGGTCAACCGCATGCTTTCGGTGGCGTAAGCGAGCGCCGCCGCACGCGCGAGCTTCTTGGATTCGGCACGGCCGGGACCGTCAAGATAGGTCGCGGTTTCTTCCACCAGCGCCATGCCGGCGCGGAACAGATCGGCAAAGGCTTGAGAATTGGCGAGCCGCTCACCGAACGACACCGGCTCAGACTGCCTAAATGAGTTTTCCGACATGACGCACACGCCTCAACACAACGCTGGAACATCACACGCTGTAAACGATTGGGTAAGCATGACGCGACAGGGGCCGTCCTGTCCAGACGGACAACGGCAATGTTTGCAACATAGTTGCTGCATAAGCTTAAGATCGACGCCGGGTTGACCCAAAATGGGACAAAAAAGAGCCGCCGTCGCCGGCGGCTCGAAGGTGATAACAGGGAGGCGTCAAACAGAGTGGACAGGAGCCACTCAACACTGTCCAAGAAGATGGACGCTCTCAGTAATGAACGAGAAAGCTTAATGACAACTTAAGTTTAAGGCTCTAATTCGCGCTTTTTTGTACGTCATGCCACACCAGAACACCAATCTACCGCGCACCGCCTCAACGCTTGAAAAATTGATCGGCCGCCGCGCGCTTGGCGCGCTTGCTCGCCATGTCGGCTTCCAACCGATTGATCTCGTCATGCAGCAGTTGAACGCGTGCCGTAAGTTCATCGACAGACAGGAGCGAAAGATCCTGACCGATTTCGTGCGTGACTTTCTTTTTCGGTCTGTCGTCGTCGTCGAATACCGGCATCGCTTGTCCTCCCGCGCACACAAGAACGATAATTTCTAGCGCCCGGGGGCCGCCTTGTCACACCTCCCGAAGCCCGTTTAAACACCTGCCCAAACAGTTTCGTCCCGCCGCATCTTGCGAGGAAGCCATGGCCACCATTCCCGCCACCATGACCGTGATCGGCATCAAGACACCCGGCGCGCCCGAGGTGCTAGTGCCCGAACAGCGCCCGGTACCCACACCCGGCGAGGGCGAAATTCTGGTCAAGGTCGCGGCTGCCGGCGTCAACCGGCCCGACGTCATGCAGCGCAAGGGCCTCTATCCGCCACCGCCCGGCGCGCCTGACATTCCGGGCCTGGAGATCGCCGGCGAGGTCGCCGCACTCGGCGCCGGCGTGACCCGCTGGAAGCTGGGCGACCGCGTGATGGCGCTGGTCTCCGGCGGCGGCTACGGCGAATACTGTCTCGCGCAGGGCAGTCACGCGCTGCCGCTCGCCGGCCTCTCGCTGGTGGAGGCGGCGGCGATCCCCGAAACGCTGCTCACCGTCTGGCACAACGTCTTCGAGCGCGGCGGCTTGAAGAGCGGCGAGACGTTGCTGGTGCATGGCGGCTCGTCCGGCATCGGCACCACCGCGATCCAGCTCGCCAAGGCGCTCGGCGCCCGCGTCATCACCACCGCCGGCTCGGACGAGAAATGCGAAGCCTGCCGCAAGCTCGGTGCCGATCTCGCGGTCAACTACAAACGCCAAGACTTCGTCGCCGAGACCAAGACGTTTACCGACGGCAAGGGCGCCAATGTCATCCTCGACATGGTCGGCGGCGACTATATCCCGCGCAATTACGAGGCAGCCTCGGTCGAGGGCCGCATCGTGCAGATCGCCTTCATGGGCAGCCCCAAGGCCGAGGTCAATTTCATGCGGCTGATGCTCAAGCGGCTGCATCACACAGGCTCGACGCTGCGCTCGCGCTCAAACGCCGACAAGGGCGCCATCACCCGCGCGGTCGAGCAGCATGCGCTGCCGCTGATCGCGGCCGGCAAGCTCAAGCCGGTGATCTACAAGACCTTCCCGCTGAAGGAGGCCGCGGCCGCCCACTCTCTGATGGAATCGAGCGCCCATATCGGTAAGATCGTGCTGGAGATTTAAGGCAGTTAACGCTCGTTCTCGCCACATTTGTGGGCAAATCCTAAACCCTTGCCCTTGCGCCGTCCGTCCGGCTACTGAACGGGGCTGGCTGGCACGGGGAAACGGAGCCGGGAGGGTCGAGATTTTGCGGGTTTTGCGTGGCCTTCACGCCGCCATCGCGGCGCTGGTGCTCGGTGCCTGCCTGTTCGCAGGCCCCGCACGGGCCGTGGAGACCGTCAACGTGCGGCTCGACGCCCACGCCATCGACATCACCGGCGCTACCGAGCAGATCACCACCAAGACCCCCCGCATCCAGGTATCCACCGCGCCCGGCCCCGACGGCATCGTGCGCCGCATCGAGGTGCGCGCCCGCGAGAACGACACCCATTGGGCGGTGTTCGCGCTCACCAATAACAGCGACGAGCAGATCGACCGGCTGATCGTCGTGCCGCATTACCGCATGGTCGGCTCCGGACTGTTCTGGCCCGACCTCGGCCTCTCGCGCATCGCCGGCATCACGCCCTCGACCGGCGACCGTCCGCTGCGCC
>JAKAMD010000518.1 GCA_021823875.1 Pseudomonadota bacterium
TGAAGAGATCGAGCGTCTCGCCAAGGACCGCGACGACGAACAGGCGATCCTCGACCGCAACGTCTACGGCCGCCTGGCCGAGTTGCTGGAGGGCCGTCAGGGCATCGCCGGTCCGAAAGGCTTCAAGAAGGATTCGAAGATCACCCGCGCAGTGCTCGACGAGTATCCGCGCTCGCAGTGGTGGCAATTCGCCTCGCCCAACGACAAGCTGATGGCCGAGATCGAGGCCATCCGTAAGCAGTACGACGAGTCGAAGAAACTGCTCGAGCAGCGCTTCCTCGACAAGGTCGAGAAGCTGCAGCGCGGCGACGAACTGCCGCCGGGCGTGATGAAGATGGTCAAGGTCTTCGTCGCGGTGAAGCGCAAGATCCAGCCCGGCGACAAGATGGCCGGCCGTCACGGCAACAAGGGCGTGGTGTCGAAGATCGTGCCGATCGAGGACATGCCGTTCCTGGGCAACGGCACCCATGTCGACATCGTGCTCAATCCGCTCGGCGTGCCGAGCCGCATGAACGTCGGGCAGATCCTGGAGACGCATCTCGGTTGGGCTTGTGCCGGCCTCGGTCTCAAGATCGGCGAGGCGGTCGAAGCCTATAACAACAAGAAGGACGTCAAGCCGCTCAAGGAGATGCTCAAGAAGGTCTATGGCGACGAGGAGACCATCAAGAGCCTCAACGAGGACCAGCTGGCCGAGCTCGGCGGCAACCTGCGTCACGGCGTGCCGATCGCGACGCCGGTGTTCGACGGTGCCAAGGAGAAGGACATCGAGCAGATGCTCGACATGGCCGGCCTCGATCACTCCGGCCAGTCGACCGTCTTTGACGGGCGCACCGGCGAGGCGTTCGATCGCAAGGTCACGGTGGGCTACATCTACATGCTCAAGCTGCACCACCTGGTGGACGACAAGATCCACGCCCGTTCGATCGGCCCGTACTCGCTGGTCACCCAGCAGCCGCTCGGCGGCAAGGCGCAGTTCGGCGGCCAGCGCTTCGGCGAAATGGAAGTGTGGGCGCTGGAAGCCTACGGCGCGGCCTACACCTTGCAGGAAATGCTGACGGTGAAGTCGGACGACGTCGCCGGCCGCACCAAGGTGTACGAAGCGATCGTGCGCGGCGACGACACGTTCGAAGCCGGCATTCCGGAAAGCTTCAACGTGCTGGTCAAGGAAATGCGCTCGCTCGGCCTCAATGTCGACCTGCACAATTCCAAGCAGGGCCGGCAGGGCAACGAGCCGGCGGCGGAAGCGGCGGAGTGATGACCGTCATGGCCGGGCTTGGCCCGGCCATCCACGCCTTCTTGGTGAAGGCGCGGCAAGACGTGGATGCCCGGCACAAGGCCGGGCATGACGACGGAAAGAATTGAGACAGCGGCCGACCGAGGTCGGCAAAGCGGAGAACGCGATGAACCAGGAAATCATGAATCTCTTCAGCCCGCAGGTGCCGGCTCAGGTCTTCGACCAGATCCGCATCTCGATCGCGAGCCCTGAGAAGATTCTTTCGTGGTCCTACGGCGAGATCAAGAAGCCGGAAACCATCAACTATCGCACCTTCAAGCCCGAGCGCGACGGCCTGTTCTGCGCGCGCATCTTCGGGCCGATCAAGGATTACGAGTGCTTGTGCGGCAAGTACAAGCGCATGAAGTACAAGGGCATCATCTGCGAGAAGTGCTCGGTCGAAGTGACGCTGAGCCGCGTGCGGCGCGAGCGCATGGGTCATATCGAACTGGCCGCGCCGGTCGCGCATATCTGGTTCCTGAAGTCGCTGCCGAGCCGCATCGGTCTGTTGCTCGACATGACGCTGAAGGACCTCGAGCGCATCCTGTACTTCGAATACTACGTCGTGCTGGAGCCGGGCCTGACCCCGCTCAAGGACCGTCAGCTCTTGTCGGAAGACGAGTATCTGAAGGCGCAGGATGAATTCGGCGCCGACTCGTTCACCGCCATGATCGGCGCGGAAGCGATCCGCGAGATGCTCAAGGCGATGGACCTCACGAAGCTGCAGGCTGAACTGCGCGCCGACATGGGGGAGACCGACAGCGACATCAAGAAGAAGAAGATCGCCAAGCGGCTGAAGCTGATCGAGGCCTTCATCGCGTCCGGCAATCTGCCGGAATGGATGATCCTCACCGTGGTGCCGGTGATCCCGCCCGATCTGCGGCCGCTGGTGCCGCTCGACGGCGGGCGCTTCGCCACCTCGGACCTGAACGATCTCTATCGCCGCGTCATCAACCGTAACAACCGCCTGAAGCGGCTGATCGAGCTGCGCGCGCCGGACATCATCATCCGCAACGAAAAGCGCATGCTGCAGGAAGCGGTGGATGCGCTGTTCGACAACGGCCGCCGCGGCCGCGTCATCACGGGCGCCAACAAGCGTCCGCTGAAGTCGCTCGCCGACATGCTGAAGGGCAAGCAGGGCCGCTTCCGCCAGAACCTGCTCGGCAAGCGCGTCGACTATTCCGGCCGTTCGGTGATCGTGGTCGGTCCCGAGCTCAAGCTGCACCAGTGCGGCCTGCCGAAGAAGATGGCGCTCGA
>JAKAMD010000519.1 GCA_021823875.1 Pseudomonadota bacterium
ATCGCGCCGAGGGTGACGTTCTTGGCGGCGCCAAGCTTGCCATAGGTATCGACAATGCCACTAGCCGGCGTGGTCAGGAACACATCGGCAAAGCCCTGGAACTTGTGCAGTGTCGCCAGCGGGGTCGAAAATCCGATGACGTTGTTTCCGTCCAGATATTCGACGCCGGCCAGGCCGGACCACAGGCCGGACGAGAGGCCCAGTTCGCCACGCAGGTAGGTGAGATCGAAGCGCCGCGGGTTGTTGAAGTAAGGTTGCTGCGTGGCGCCCTCGAGGCGGTAGCTGAGGAAGGTGGAGCGGGCGATGGGCTGCCGGCCGGCCAGTGAAGCGCCGTAGGTTTGCGTGGAGAGCGCCGGCGCGTCGTTCAGGCCGAGGAGGTAGGCGTAAGCGGTCAGTTTGCCGATCTGCTCGAGATCGTAGCCGACATTGATCAGATGTACATCACCGCTGAAGTGACTCTGCGCACTGTAAGCCCCGAAGACGCGTTTGACCCGGTCGAAATAAATGTAGGTCAACGACAGTCCGAAAAGCGAGGCGATGTCGATCCGAACCGCATCGAAGGTCTGTTCATTCTGACGGAAGGCGACGGCGCCGACGAAGCGCTGATCGTCGAGATTGATTTCCTGCCGACCGACGGTCAGTGCGGTATCCGGGATGTCGGTATAGCGGAGCTGGAGCCGGTTGAGCTGAAAGTTCTCCGGATCGGGAACGGCCGGATAGTCGTTTCGTCCGTTCACCGTGTCGTTGAACGTATTGGAGAGATGCCCGGTTGCCTGAATTTCCAGCAGCGCCTGCAGGCCATGAAATACCGGTGTCTGGTAGCCGGCGCGCAGGCGAACAGTGTGGGCATCTGCAGCCTTGGCGAAGGCACTCTGGTCCACGTACTCGTAACGATAGCGTGCATTGAGCAGCAGCGATCCGCCGGCGAGGAAATCTCCGAGGTTGTCCGCCGCCGCCGGAGGGGAGGCCGCAAGGCACAGACCCGTGATCAGCCCGCCCGCCTTGAGAAGATGCGCGCGTCGTCGGTCTCTGTGATCAGCATTGCACGCCGAGAAATGTCAAATCGCTCACGTGGGGGGCGATTGGGTCAAGCGGTTATGCCAGGGTGGCATCGGCGTCTTTCTGACTTCTGAGCGATGTCCAGGTCTGAACCCAATTGCGTGACGCGGGCTGTTTCCAGCACGGTTCTGCGCCATGGTCGAGGCGCCTAGTCCTGGAGACGAGGAGTTCCGCCGTGTCGGTCGCGCACGCAAGGTATTGACCTCCGAACGAGTTAGGCACGTTAACCGCATCAACGGGCTGATGCTTGCCGGGCGCCGACCGCGCAGATTCCATTTTGCGAAAGACTCTGGACACAACCGGAACCTCTCGGCGTGCCAACTGGGAATCGCGACCAGGCCCAGCAAGGGCGGACAGAGATTTTTTCAATGCCACATGCGGTGGATAGGCAGTTGCGTGCCGTCGATCGTCATGTTCGGCGGCCTGCGTGCCAGCGCCGCTACGCTCGACGGCAGATCTCTGGATGCATTGTTGGGCCGGTCCGAAATCTAGTGCTGTCTCATATCCCGACCGGGAATGCAGCTGATCGAACCGATATTGGCTGCACCATACTGAACCAGGCCGGAGGGTCCGGAGGAATGGGCGACGGCAATCGGCAGATAGATGTAACAGACCGTGCCGTCGACCGGATCGTGCCAACGCTCGATCGTCGTGTCCTGCAAGGGGCCAGCGAACTGGCCTTCGAGCATCATGTGCAAGGGTTGCGAACGATCGGCATCGGCGGCCTGCTGGCTCGCGGCGGTGTAGCTTTCCGGTGCGCCCTTAACCTTTGGCGCCATAAGCGTATGCAGGTCGATCCACCCGCCCATTTGAAGGGCGAGCAAGACCAGAAGTCCAAGCGCGAGCGCCCATGCGGTTCCGGCCTTGGAAAAGGCACGGCTAAGAAACTCCCTCATCAAGCCTCGCTATCAGAATTCGACGGAGAACCCTGCCCGGACCACCCATTCCTTGCTTGAGCCTTCGGACACGCTGGCGTCGAGCATCGTCGGCATGTTGACATTCAATCTGTGTGCCAACGCCAAGCCGAAACCGGTATCTCCCCGGAAATAGGCCGAGTTGAAGGAAAACGTCGTCCGGCCCGGCGCCGATGGCGTGGCGATCGACGGCGCCGCGGCGGTGGCCGCGATCGCGGCGGCAAACTGTCCGAAATTGACCGCGTCATACTGCTCATGGCCGGCCGCGACATTGGTGATGCGGCGCTGGCCACCGGGTTGGGGCGTGCCGACGGAAACCGTATTGGGTTCGCTGGCTACCGAGTTGGCGCCCAACGCCACCGAGTTGCTGGCAGTCGCGGCCGCGCTGGCGCCGAGCGCAAGCGAATTGGACGCCGTGGCCATGCTGTTCTGGCCGAAGGCACCGGCATACGCGCCCGAAGCCGTCGCATTGTCGCCGATGGCGACGGCGTAATCGCCGCTGGCGTTGGCCATGTGGCCGCCGGCAAAGGCGGCATTACCGGTTGCCGTCGAGGCTG
>JAKAMD010000083.1 GCA_021823875.1 Pseudomonadota bacterium
GGCGCATCCAACCTCAGTCCAATCGCAACACGCAGACGACGAAACCGCGGCGCATACGCGCGAGCTTTCTCATTTGCGCGACGCCTTCGCTCGCAACGCGCGCGATTTGTCCGCGCTCTTGGCCGACGGCAAGGAGCAACGGATGGCGCGCGCGGCCGGTGAGCTCGGCGCCGTCGTCGACGTCTTGGAGAAGGCTGCCGACCGGATCCTGCAATCGGCCGAAATCATCGACGATTACGCCAAGACGCTCGCCAGCACGCAAATGACCGAATACGAGCGCGGACTGGCGCTGGACATCCAGGAGCAAGTGTCGCGCATATACGAGGCCTGCAATTTCCAAGACCTCTCGGGTCAACGGATCGGCAAGGTGATCGAAACGCTCGGCTTGGCCGATGAATGCCTGAACGCGCTGGTCAAACAGAACCGTTTCCCCGACATCGCTATCCAGGCACCGGCAGAGGCACCGGCGCGCGAGCTCATCAACGGTCCGAGGCTTGATGGCGAGACTGGCCATGTGAGCCAGGACGACATCGATTTGATGTTCGATTAGCGCGCGCCCTGATAAGCTACGCCTTGCGCGGTTTCCGATCCGGCGCGAAAGCGGGCACTACACCAAGCGCCATGGTTCGCCTTGCGGTCTGACCTTCGTAGGGTTCCCGGAATCCCCATCCGCGGCGTCTCTAGCCCAAGAGCCAATTCCAGGGATTGAGGGCGCGGAATTCATTGCGACAGGCGAGCGAGCGGAATAACAGGCCGTAGGGCATGGCCACGGAGTTTGCCAAACTCATGATCCGGCCGAACGCCAGACCGCCACTGTGCGCGCCGCAATGGGGGACGTTTTCCGCGACCAGCGTCACGGTTTGATCCCCGACATTGATCGGTCCCTTGAATCGAGGGATGGTGATTTTTCGAGCGATCGTTTCTGATCGGGTGGCCGGCATGCCGCAGAAGCAGCACGTCTTCGGCCATTTCGCATCAAGCCGGCGCACCCCTTCGTCCCGGGTGCCGATCATGCGCAAGAGAGCCGAGGCAGCCGACAATTCCAATACCGCTCCCTCCTGCACCGCGCGCACATCAGGCCAGGGCAATGGCGACGCGAACCAAGGGCGATCGCCAACGAAATCGGCGGGCATCGGCACGAGCGCGTCGCCAGATTTCATGAGATAGGTGTCGCAATGCAGGCACAGTTTGCCGCCGGACACGTTTCCGACCGGATGCCCGCATTTCGGGCATGGTTTACGCCCCAATAGCTTGTCGAAGAATCCCATGCTCAGCCCCCACCGCGAACAATCGCAAGGTAGGCGATTATAGGCAGGGCGCCTAGCCGGCGGCCGTCGGGCCGGGTCCGTTGCCGCATCTCCATCGGCAATTAGCGGCCGATTGATCCGGTCGCGCGTTCGCCCGGCCGCCGGATCACGACAAAACAGGTCAGCGCCACCGCGGCAAAACCGGCGGCGAGCGCAAGCGCGGCGGGATCGGATGTGCGCTCGATCACAAAGGCCATCACCAGCGGCGCCGCCGCTTGCATCGCAAGCCACGGCCCCGCCAAACGTCCCATCAGCCGGCCGTAGCCGGTGGCGCCGAACAACGCCAGCGGCACCGCGCCGCGCGTGATGGTGATGAGGCCGTTGGCGCCGCCGAACATCAGTGCGAAAGCCGCCGCGGCCGGCACCGAGATGCCGAAGATCGCCAGCATCACAAAGGCACAGAGCAACGCACTCAGCGCAAAGCGTGCGAGCGGGAGGGGATGCACATTGCGGCCGAAGGCGAATTCGATCAGCCGGGCACCGACCTGCGCCGGCCCGAACAAGGCGCCGATCCACACCACCGTGCCGGCATCGATCCCGCCGCGCGCAAAGATCGCCAGGAGATGCGCCGACAGGCCCGACGGCACGAAGGCATAAGCGCCAAAGGCCGACGCGACCAAAATGAAAGGCAGGCCATGCGGCGGCAACACCTCGCTCGACGCCCGCTGCGCGCTCGGGGTCTCATCATCGACGCGGTAGCGGCTGCGCGGCAGTGCCAGCGCGTGCAGCGGCGCCGAGACCAGCGCCAGCAGCACGGCGTACACGAAATAGGTGCCGCGCCAGCCGAGCGCTTCGAGCAGAAAATGCGTGGCCGGCCAGCTCACGGTCGAGGCGAAGCCGCCAGCCAGCGTCAATGCCGTGATGGGCCGGCGCGCCGCCGTGCCGAAGATGCGGCCGAGGCTGGCGAAGGCGGCGTCATACAGATTGGCCGCCATGGCGACGCCGAGCACCATCCAAACGGCGATGTAGCTGGTGCGGCTCGCCGCGTGCGCGATCAAGAAAAGACCGAGGGCGCCGACCAGCGAGCCGACGGTCATCACCACATGACCGCCGAAATGGTCGATGGCGCGTCCAACATAACGCGCGCTCAGGCCGGCGGTCAGCAGGCCGACCGAGAAGCCGCCCATGCCGAAAGCGATCGACCAGCCGCGATCGGCCACGATCAGCGGCACCATCAGCACCGGCGTGTAGAAGATCGTGCCCCAGGACAGGATTTGCGTGACACCGAGCACCGGCACGGCGCGCCAAGGCCCGAAGATGAAATCGCGGGCTGCGGTCATTGAAATTTGCCGCCGGACAACGGTGCCCCCGCCCCGGCCATCCCCTTTCTAGGGCTATTGGGTTTTCGGCTTCGGCTTCGGTTTCGGCTTGGCCTTCGGCTTCGCCTTAGCCCGGTGTCCATGGGCCGACTTCTGCCCCTCGGGCGAGCAGCGCACATAGACCATGCTGCCGTAGCGGCCCTGCACCTCCGGATCGACCCAGCGCAGGATCAGCGCGCGGCCGTCGAAGCTCACCACTTCGCGGTCCTGGGTACTGCCGGGCGGGTCGCCGGGCAGGCCGAGATAGGTCTTGCCGCCAGGCGCCCCCTTGAGATGCAGGTCGGATCGCTTGGCGTCGTCGGCGAGATGCATCATCACCCCGCCGGTCGTGCTGGCGGTGATGACATAGGGGTTGGAGCATTGATTGGCGGCAGCCTTCACCGTGCGCTCGCGATCGGCTTCCTGGTGGTAGGCGGCGAGCCCCCAGCGCCCGATCAGATCCTGCGCCGGGAAGGCCGGCGGCAGTGTCGGTGTCGGCGCCGCCGCCGGAGCGGCCGGCTGCTCCAGCTTCGGCCCGCCGGCGCAGCCGGCCAGCGCCAAACCGATCAGAACGACCGCCAGAAAGGACGGCGAGGCAGAACGGGAAAAGCTAATCACTCCAAGCTCCTTACAGCGGCTTTGATTTCGCGACTTTGGCGGGCCTTGGCGACCAGCGCAAGCGGCGCGCCGCTGACTCCGCGGATCCCGCAGGCCGGTCATCTGGTTAACGCTGGCGGGCAGCTTTTCGGCCGATTCGCCGCTCGCAGCTTGACTCCCCGCCGTTAAGACAATATCTCCCGGGCAGCCTTTTGGCACTCTCTTCATTTGAGTGCTAAGAGCTTGTCAAGCCGACAGTTTTTATCAATCCACGCGCTTCAAGCGCCGACGAGGAAGCCCATGGCCAAGACCAAGTTTCGTCCCCTGCATGACCGCGTGGTCGTGCGTCGCATCAACGCCGAAGAGAAGACCAAGGGCGGCATCATCATTCCCGATACCGCCCAGGAGAAGCCGCAGGAAGGCGAGGTCATCGCCGTCGGCCCCGGCGGCCGCGACGAGTCCGGCAAGCTGATCCCGATCGACCTCAAGAACGGCGACCGCGTGCTGTTCGGCAAGTGGTCCGGCACCGAGGTCAAGATCGACGGCGAGGACCTCCTGATCATGAAGGAGTCCGACATCATGGGCGTGATCGCCTGACGCGGCTCCTCGTCCAAACAATTCCCGGCCTCGTCCTTCGAGACGCCACACGACGCGCGCCTCCTCAGGATGAGGATCAGTTCAAAACCCAATCGGAGTAATTCTCAATGGCTGCCAAGGAAGTGAAATTTTCCAGCGACGCCCGCGAGCGCATGCTGCGCGGCGTCGACATCCTCGCCAATGCGGTGAAGGTGACCCTCGGCCCCAAGGGCCGCAACGTCGTGCTCGACAAGACCTTCGGCGCCCCGCGCATCACCAAGGACGGCGTCACCGTCGCCAAGGAGATCGAGCTCGAGGACAAGTTCGAGAACATGGGCGCGCAGATGGTGCGTGAGGTCGCCCAGAAGACCAACGACACCGCGGGTGACGGCACCACCACCGCCACCGTGCTGGCCCAGGCGATCGTGCGCGAAGGCGCCAAGTCGGTTGCCGCCGGCATGAACCCGATGGACCTCAAGCGCGGCATCAACATCGCGGTGCAGGCGGTGGTCAAGGACATCGAGAAGCGCGCCAAGAAGGTGAGCTCGTCGAGCGAAGTCGCCCAGGTCGGCACCATCTCGGCCAACGGTGACGTCCAGATCGGCAAGATGATCGCGCAGGCGATGCAGAAGGTCGGCAACGAAGGCGTCATCACCGTGGAAGAGGCCAAGGCGCTCGACACCGAGGTCGAGATCGTCGAGGGTATGCAGTTCGACCGCGGCTACATCTCCCCCTACTTCGTCACCAATGCCGAGAAGATGCTGGCCGAGCTCGAGGACGCCTACATCCTCCTGCACGAGAAGAAGCTCTCCGGCCTGCAGTCGATGCTGCCGGTGCTGGAAGCGGTGGTGCAGTCGGGCAAGCCGCTCGTCATCATCGCCGAGGACGTCGAGGGCGAGGCGATCGCCACCCTCGTCGTCAACAAGCTGCGCGGCGGCCTCAAGGTCGCGGCGGTGAAGGCGCCGGGCTTCGGTGACCGCCGCAAGGCCATGCTGGAGGACATCGCGATCCTCACCGGCGGCCAGCTCGTGTCGGAAGACCTGGGCATCAAGCTCGAGAACGTGACCCTGCAGATGCTGGGCCGCGCCAAGAAGGTGATCATCGAGAAAGAGAAGACCACCATCGTCAACGGCGCCGGCAAGAAGGCCGACCTCGAAGCGCGCGTCAACCAGATCAAGGCGCAGATCGAGGAGACCACCTCGGACTACGACAAGGAAAAGCTGCAGGAACGGCTGGCCAAGCTCGCCGGCGGCGTTGCGGTGATCCGCGTCGGCGGCGCCACCGAAATCGAGGTGAAGGAGAAGAAGGATCGCGTCGAGGACGCGCTCAACGCCACCCGCGCTGCGGTCGAGGAAGGCATCGTCCCGGGCGGCGGCACCGCGCTGCTGCGCGCCAAGAAGGCGGTCGGCAAGCTCACCAACGATAACGCGGACGTGCAGGCCGGCATCAACATCGTGCTCAAGGCGCTGGAGGCTCCGGTCCGCCAGATTGCCGAGAACGCCGGTGTCGAGGGCTCGATCGTGGTTGGCAAGATCACCGACAACAAGTCGGAGACCTTCGGCTTCGACGCGCAGAACGAAGAGTACTGCGACCTGGTCGAGGAAGGCATCATCGATCCGGCCAAGGTGGTGCGCACCGCGCTGCAGGATGCGGGCTCGGTCGCCGGCCTCCTGATCACCACCGAGGCGATGGTCGCCGAGCTGCCGAAGCCGGAGGCCGCGCCGGCCATGCCGGGCGGCGGCATGGGTGGCATGGGCGGCATGATGTAAGCCGCCGCACACGGCAAATGATCAAGGGCGCGGCTTCGGCCGCGCCCTTTTTGTTTGCGCGCTGCTCTGTGATCTTGTTTGCGTGTCGCTCAGTGATCGCTCGGGCTGAACTTCATCGTGGTCGGCCCGGTCAGCACCAAGATCCGCCCTTCCCGCCGCCAGGCGGTGACCTGGGTGAGTGCGGTCAGCGTGGCGAGATCGGCGTCCATACGCTGTGGCGTGCACTGGCCGTCCATCATGTAGCGCGGTGGGCTGCTCGGCAGCGGGCCCGGCTCGATGTGCATGGCGCTGTCGGAGATCTGCGCCCGCCCGGCCAAGGTCTGGCACCACAGGTTGATGCGAATGTTGCCGTCGCCCGCGACGTTGAGCATTGGCACGCGCTTGAGCGGCCGCATCGGCGCGACATCAAGCAGAAAATCCTGGTCGTAGGGGAATTCCCCCGCCACCGCCGCATTCGCAACCCCAGCAAGCGTGAGAGTTGCGACAATAAGCGCGCGAACGACGGCTCCGCGACGCGCGGATAGGCGGAAAACACTCATATTGTGCTCCGAATTGGCCGCCACGGCCGCGGCGTCCCAGACCTTGGTGCAATGGCCGCTGCGACCGGCCCCGTCAAGCGGAATGATGTCCGCCGCGCCTGTGCTAGACTGACGCGTTCGACACCATCGGAGCCGCGCCATGGATCAGCGCATCATTGATCTCTACGACAGCTTCACGCATGGCGGCATCAGCCGCCGGGAATTTCTCGACCGCCTCGCCGAGATCGCAGGCTCCAGCGCCGCCGCGCTGGCACTGCTGCCGCTGTTGCAGAACGATTACGCGCGCGCTGCCACCGTTGCACCCGACGATGCGCGGCTTGCGATTGATACGGTCAGCTATGACGCTGCCGGCACAAAAATCAGCGGCTATCTGGTGCGGCTTAAAGCACAGAGCAAACGCCCGGCGGTCATCGTTATCCACGAGAACCGCGGGCTCAACCCGCACATCAAGGACATCGCGCGCCGCATCGCGATCGAGGGCTTCCTCGCGCTTGCCGTCGACATGCTCTCGCCGCTCGGCGGCACGCCGAGCGACGAAGACAAGGGCCGCGAGATGATCGGCTCGCTCAACGCCGACGAAACCGCTCACCGCATCGCCGCCGCAGTGCCGTTCCTCGCGCACCATCCGGAATCGACCGGCAAGGTCGGCGCAGTCGGTTTCTGCTGGGGTGGCGGCATGGTCAACCGGTTGGCGGTTCTGTCGCCGGACCTTAAAGCAGCGGTCGCCTATTACGGCGTGCAGCCGCCGGCCGCACAGGTGCCGAAAATCCAGGCCGCGCTGTTGCTGCACTATGCCGGGCTCGATCAGCGTGTGAACGCCGGCATCGCCGCTTACGAGCAGGCGCTCAAGGCGGCGCACAAGCACTTCACCATCTACATCTATCCGAACGTCAATCACGCCTTCAATAACGACACCTCGAGCCGCTACGACAAGGCGGCGGCCGCGCTGGCCTGGAGCCGCACCATCGCCTTCCTGAAGGAGGAACTGGGCGCGCCGCCGACCTAAAGCCCGCCTCTGCCCCTTTTCTTGCCCTGATTATGTGCGATTCGGCCGAAAAAGATCGGAATCCGGCGCGCAATGTGGCCAATTGTAGCGGTCCGGAGCCGCTATCATCGTTCGTTTTCCCGTCCCACAGGAGCCCTGTCCGTGAGAGGTATCTTTTCGACACTCGTCACCGTCTGGCGGATTGCCAGCCCGTTTTTCTTGCGCGCCGAAGATCGGTGGCCGGGCCGCATCCTGCTCGCCGCGGTCATCGCCATCGAGTTGTCGATCGTCGGCATCAACGTGTTGTTCAATTCATGGAATGCGCAGTTTTATAACGCATTGCAAAATCGCAATTGGTCGGATTTCGTCTATTACCTCAGCTATTTTTGTGTGCTGGCCGCAGCCTTCATCCTGCTCGCCGTCTACCAGCTCTATCTCAACCAGTGGCTCCAGATCCGTTGGCGTCGTTGGCTGACCGCAACTTATCTCGACCACTGGCTGGCCGGTGCCAATCATTATCGCATGCAGCTGCTCGGCGACGCCGCCGATAACCCCGACCAGCGCATCTCCGAAGACATCCGGCAATTCATCGATCTGACGCTCAATATCGGGCTCCAGCTCCTGAACTCCTGCGTCACGCTGGTCTCGTTCATGGCGATCCTGTGGGGGCTCTCGGCGGCCGCGCCGCTGCATCTGTTCGGCGTGCCCTACAACATTCCCGGCTATTTGCTGTGGGCCGCGCTGATCTATGCGGTCATCGGCACCACGCTGACCCATCTGGTCGGCCGCCCGCTGATCGCGCTCAATTTCCAGCAACAGCGTTATGAAGCGGATTTCCGCTTCAACCTCGTGCGGGTGCGCGAGAACTCCGAACAGATCGCGCTGCTCGACGGCGAGCGCGCCGAAACCGATCGCCTGCTCGTTCGCTTCGGCAATGTCGTTGGCAACTGGTACGCGATCATGACGCGACAGAAGAAGCTCACCTTTCTGACCGCCAGCTATACCCAGGCTTCTGTAGTGTTTCCCTTCATCATGGTGAGCCCGGCCTATTTCGCCCGCGCCATCGAACTCGGCGGACTGATGCAGACCGCCAATGCGTTCGGCCAGGTACAGGGCGCGCTTTCGGTCTTCGTCAGCATCTACCGCAGCCTGGCCGAATGGCGCGCGGTGATCGAACGTCTTTCCGGATTCGACCAGTCGATCGCCGCCGCCCGCGCGGTGGCGGAAACGGCGCCGGTGGTCACGGTCAAGCCGAGCGAGGCCGCCGCCGTCAGTTTCGATAATCTGGCGATCCGGCTGCCGAATGGCACGCCGCTGGTCGCCGCCGATGCCGTCGCCATTCATGGCGGCGACCATGTGCTGGTGAGCGGGCGCTCCGGTTCCGGCAAATCGACACTGTTCCGGGCCCTGTCCGGCGTCTGGCCCTTCGGTTCCGGGACGGTCACCGTGCCCAAGGACGCCAAGCTGATGATCCTGCCGCAGCGGCCCTATTTCCCGATCGCGCCCCTCGGCCTGGCGGTCGCCTATCCGGCCGAGCCCGGCACGTTCGACGAGGCCCAGATAGCCGAATTGATCGGCGCAGTCGGGCTGCCCGATCTCGCCGGCCGCATCGAGGATGAACAGCACTGGAACCGCATGCTCTCACCCGGCGAACAGCAGCGGCTCGGCATCGCCCGCGCCATCCTGCAGGCCCCGGATTACCTGTTCCTCGATGAGGCCACGTCGGCGCTCGACGAGCCGTCGGAGGCCGCGCTCTACCATTTGCTGGAGACACGCCTGCCCAAGACCGCGATCGTCTCGATCGGGCACCGCTCGACGCTCGCCGCCATGCACCGCCGTTTCCTCAAGCTCGTGCCCGAGGACAAGATCAGTCGTCTTCGCGAGCAAGCAACCGGCGCGCAGCCGGCCGGACCAGAGCCGGCCGAGGCGACGTAGCGAAACGATCGACCTTGTCCCGGGCGCAGCGCGGCATGACATGACGCGCAGCAGACCTGGGACCGTTCGATATTCGGAGTTTGCCAAGACCCCGGATCAGCGGCGCACCACTTAACTTCGTTCGTGCTGCGCCGCATCCGGGGTAGGCGCGCTGTGCGTGCCTATTCGCTCAGATCCGCGATGATCGTGTCGGCAATCAAGTTGCGCGTCACCACCCCGAGCACGTCTTTCGGACGCGGCACGTCCGGCCGGTCGATCACGATGGCAAGCTTCGGCTTGCGCGGCGAATGCGACATGCGGCTCATGACGTCGCGGATGAAGGCGTTGCTGCGCGTCGATAACGCTTATGTGCCGCCGGTCTGTCTCGACGACGGCGTGATCCAGGACGGCCTCATCTGCACGAGACCGGCGCAAACCGAGCCCGATACGAACCAAAGGCTGGCACAATCAAATCGCGAGAAATCAACTTGCCCGCCGCCGGGACCGCGGGCCCTTCAAAAATGCACACGGGCGACGGTTCTCTTGGGAACCGTCGCCCGCGAAGTTTGGGCAGAGTTTAGGCTACCTGCGCCTGCTTAGAGCTTACTTGAGGGCCGACAGCGCAGTGTCGAACTTCAGAGTAGCCACGAAGCGGGCATCGCAGAGGTCCATGCCCGTCGGACCAACGCACTGGACGGCGCTCGCCGCGTTGGTGTCGGTATCCCAGTAACGGAGATCGAGGGTGACGGCCTTGTAGTTGAATGCGAGGCCAACGTTCCAGGTGGTGTAGTCGGTGTTGCCGATCGCCGAAGCGTAGGTCTGACGGCCAACCGCGCCCGAGATGGAGGTGCCAATACCGGCCGGCAGAAACTGCGGCAGGGTGATGGTGGCGTTACCCTCGTAATACCAAGCGTTATTGCCGGTGTTGCCGAAGTTGTCGCCGCCGACAACCGCGCCGCCCACCGTCAGCCAGTCGGTGACCTTCACCGACGGCTTAACGTAGAATTCGCCGTAGCTGAAGTTGCCGGTCGGCGAATAAACGCCCGTGGCCGGGGTCAACGCCATCGGCGACGGATACTCATAGTAGACGTAGCCGATATCGACGCCGAAGATGTTGTAGCTGAAGCGCGCACCGCCGCTGATGTCGAACTCGGCATCGGCGAAGCTCACGTTCGAGCCCCAGATACCGGTATACAGGGTGAGCCAATCGGCCGCCTTGTAATCGAGCTCGGTATAGCCCTGGACCGCCGGCTTGTGATTGGTCTGCGAGATGCCGCGCAGTTCGTAATCGGTCGTGAAGGCCACGCCGAACAGCACGTCAAACGGGCTGGGCGCCGGAGCCGCCTCCATCTTCTTCGCCTTCACAGGCATGTCCGCAGCAACAGCAGGCGCTGCCACGCCAGCAACGGCCAACGCCGCGACAACAGACAAAACAACTTTCTTCATGGACCCTGCCCCTTTTTTGGTTCAGTCGATTCTGACTTTCGGTCAGCCGAGTGGAAACTCGCCCGTCACCCCTGCGCACAAACCCCGAAACGAAACCCCGGCTGCGATCGACCCGTACGCAATAGGACGTGCAGTGCGTCAAAATTTACATATGGGAACAGCTGCAACGGCAAGATGAAAACGCGAGCAATTGCTGCCTTTTTAGGCGATTGAGGCTGGTATCGACAGAAACGCGATGGCCTGTTGCAAGGATGTCACAAAAAATCGACAGGAAAAGTTGAGTTTTAAATGCCGCCGACGAGGCTTTCATCCATTTTCGCCGGTATCGCCATCCTTTGATGCCTTTCTCGGCAATAAGAAACCCTGGGCGCCAGGGGCGCCCAGGGGGGGAATCAGTTGAACCTGCTATCAGCCGCGCGAACCGCTGCCTCAGGCCGCCGCCTTCTTGCGGTTGGCCTCGAGCCGCTTGTCGACCAGCGCCACGATGGCGTCGACCTTCGGGTTGGTCAT
>JAKAMD010000084.1 GCA_021823875.1 Pseudomonadota bacterium
GAGCGCCAGCAGGTTGGTCTGCCGCGCGATCTCGTCGATGACGCCGATAATATCGACGATCTTGCGCGAGGATTCCTCGATGCGTTGCATCGCCTTGACCGCGCTGCCGGCGACTTCGCCGCCGCGGTCGGCAACTTGGCGCGCGGCGGAGGCCGACTGCGTGGCCTCCCGCGCGCTCTCGGCGTTCTTGCGCACGGTGGCAGCGATTTCCTGCATGGCGGCCGTGGTTTCTTCCAGGCTGGCCGCCTGTTCCTCGGTGCGCTGCGACAGATCAGTGGTGCTGGTGGCGATCTCGGCCGAGGCATTGGTCACCTCGTGCGCCGAGCCCTTAATCTCGATGATGGTCGCGCGCACACGCTCGACCATGGTGCCGACCGCCATGATGATCTGGCTGATCTCATCACGCCCGGAGAACTTTGGCATGGTGACGTTGAAGTCGCCGCCCGCCAACTTCAACATGGCCTGCTGGATCTTCTCCAGCGGCGCGATCACCCGGCGCGAAACCGCCAGCATCATCGACGCCGCCAAAGCCAAAGCCACCGCCAGCAGGACAAGTTCGAGGACGAGGTCCCATCGCGCGCTCGCGCGCATTGCGGCGGCGCGGTCCTTGACCAGTTGCAGCGAGATTTCCGCAACGCCCTGGAGAGTCGCCAGTTTCGTCACCGCATCCACCGACCATTGCGCGGGGCTGACATCAACCTTCTTGCCCGCTAGCAAAGTCGTCAGATAACTCATCCGCTTGTTGGTATACTTCGGTGAGAAGAACCCATTCTTGGCATCCTGAAGCGCGTCATTGAAGCGGGCCGGCAGCTGCAACCCGGCGGCAATATCTTCGAGTGCCGCCCAGGCGGTTCTGGTCTCGCTCAGGAATGCGACGTATTTCACCAGCGCGTCCGGCGCCATCGGCAAGCCAGCGACGCCATTGGAGATCAAGACCGACGAATCGCCGGCGGCATTGCGCGCCGTCCAGGCCATTTGCTTCATTTCGAACAGTTGAACGACGTAAGGATCGCTTTGCTTGGCCATGTTGGCCAACTGAGCCGACAGCTTGTCGAGCAGCGCCATCAGCGTGCTGCACGCATCCGACATGTCCTTGGCGAGATGAGGCGGACGCGAGGCCTTGGGCTGGCTGAGTGCCGCAGCCGTTTCTTCATGCAGCGATGCCAGCTTGTTGATACCCTGATCGAGCGCGGCAATTTCGCCATCCTTGTTGGCGAACTCGATTCCGCGCAGCGTGGCTAGGCCGGCCTTGAGCGCCGGCATTTCGGCGTCTCGGATTCGCTGCAACAATGAAGAAACACCGGCCGGCTTGTCGGCCTTCAGGTCGCGGAACGTGTTCGCCCGGTCAACCCGCAGATTATGCACGGCGGTGAATAGTTGCGCGGAGGCTTCGGCGACTTGTCCGAGACGGCCAGCATCGCGCAGCCGGGTCCACGCCCCCCAGGCGCCGAGTACCAACGTAACGACGACCGCCGCCGCCAACAGCCCGACCGTCGAGACCAACAGCGCCTTAATCGAAATCCGATTTAACACGGGGGTGCTCCGCATTTCCGTTTCAGCGGAGCCGGAAACTGAACGATAATGCTGAAGGCACATTTAAAGGTTGATTTGTGCATCAACAAATATCTATTGGTTGCTTTATTGTCCTAGATTAAGAATCAACCATCGATTCAACAGATGCTTTGATGGCAACCCGCGATGGTGCGGAGCGCTGCTTCATAAATCATCACACCGATACCGCGTTGCGGTTTCAGCCGGTGAAAGTGCGCAGCACGTGATCATATGCGGCGTCCGCCGTCAGCCAGGTCCAGTCCGGCATCTGATTGCGGAACCAGGTGAGCTGGCGCTTGGCGTAGCGGCGCGTGTCCATCACCGCGCCTGCCGCCGCCTCCTCGATCGTGATTTCCCCGTTGAAGTGGCGGATCAGCCAGGGCACGCCATGCGCTTTCATTGCCGGCAGCGATGGATCGAGGTGACGCGTAGCCAGCAGCCTTACCTCTTCCGGCGCGCCGGCTTGCAACATCGCCGCGAAGCGAGTCTCAATCCGCCGCACCAGTTCGGCGCGCTCGCAAGTGATGAATACCTTGACCGCGCGTGAGGGCGTGATCAGCGGCGGCAAGCCTTCGCGGTGCCAGTCGCTCAGCGGCCGCCCGGTCGCCAGCACCACTTCGAGCGCGCGCGTGATACGCGAACGGTCATTGACCATCAGCCGCTGCGCCGTCGCGGGATCGCGCTGCATCAATTCGGCATGCATGGCCGACGCGCCCTCGCTTTGCAGCCGTGCGCGCACGGTGCTGCGCACATCGGGAGGGATCGGCGGCACTGCGGCAAGCCCAGTGGTCAGCGCTTTGAAATAGAGCCCGGTGCCGCCAACGAGAATGGGCACGCGCCCGGCTTCGGCGAGCTCGCGCAACACCTCGCCGACATCACGGCACCAACGCCCGACCGAGTAATTTTCCGCAGCATCGACATGGCCGTAAAGCCTGTGTGGCACACGCGCTTCCTCCTGGGGCGTGGGCCGCGCGGTGATGATGCGCAGGTCACGATAGACCTGCATGGAGTCGGCATTGACGATGGTACCGCCGAGCGTCTCGGCGAGTTGCAGCGCCAGCGCGGACTTGCCGCTGGCGGTCGGCCCGGCAATCAGGATGGCATCGAAGCGGTGCATCGCTTGCCGGCCAACGATCAATTCAACCGCTTCGACGGCGGCGTCTCCGGCAAGTCCTCGACCAGGGCGGCGATCGGACTCGCCTGATGATGGGTCATGCGCCAGGCGCCGTCGACGCGGCGGAACAGGTTGGTGGCAGCCAGAGCCGCACCGCCAACGAACTCCACGCACAACACGCGGGCTTCGTCACCCCTGACGATCACCGTGGCATTGCGCGGCTCGATCCGGTCCTGCTCCGGATTGCTCAGGATCTGCCGGTAGGATTCCAGGATTTCCGAGCGCCCGAACAGCGCCGGCCAGCCCGGATGAATGCAGGTCGCGCCGTCATCTGCCCAGATACGGCTCATGGCGCCCAAATCGGTTGCCGCAAAAGCGCTGTAATAGGCCGCATTCGCGGCCAGGATGTCCTTCTCTTCGCTCATGCCGCGTCTCGTGCAAGAATTACCGGCGGAAATCAATCGGGAAAACGCCGGGTGACGCGCTCGCCATCGGCTTGCCGCTGCCGCCCAGCCCTGCAATAAGCTGCGCCATACCGTCATCGTGCCGCCTTGGTTGCGATCTTATACCGCCGGGCGGACGCGATTTTCGCCCGTTGCCATGGAGTGAGCCTTGTCGCTGATCAGACCTTTCCGGGCCTTGCGGCCGGCGCCCGGACGCGCCGCCGAGGTGCTGGCGCCGCCCTATGATGTGCTTTCGAGCAGCGAGGCGCGCGAGCGCGCCAAAGGTAAGCCGTGGAGCTTCCTGCACATCTCCAAGCCGGAGATCGATCTCAATCCGGCGATCGATCCTTACGATCCGGCGGTCTATGCCAAGGCGGAGGAAAACCTCAAGCGCATGATCGAGGCCGGCGTGCTCACGCGCGACGCCCGGCCTTGCTATTACGTCTATCGCCTCACTTGGCGCGACCGCACGCAGACGGGTTTGGCCGCCGCAGCTTCGGTCGGCGACTATCTCAGCAACCGCATTCGCAAGCACGAGCTGACCACGCCGGTAAAAGAAGACGACCGCGTGCGCCAGATCGAGGCGATCAACGCGCAGACCGGACCGGTGATGATTGGCTATCCGAGCGCGCCCGAAATCGACGCGCTCATCGCCAAGGCAGCGGCGGGCACGCCTGAGGTCGACGTCACCGCCGACGACGGCGTGCGCCATCAGCTTTGGGTTATCAGCGACGATGCGACCATCGACAAACTGACGCGCGCTTTCGATGCGCTGCCCGCGATCTATATCGCCGACGGCCATCACCGCTCGGCGGCCGCTTCGCGCGTGGCAGCCGCGCGCAAGGGCGACGGGTCGCATAATTATTTCCTGTCGGTGATCTTCCCTGAACATGAAATGACCATTCTCGATTACAATCGGCTGGTGAGGGACCTCAACGGCCGCAGCCCCGAACAGCTTCTCGCCGAATTAGGCAAGAGCTTCACCGTGACCGCCTGCGATCGTCCGTTTCGGCCGTCGGCGGCGTCCGAGTTCGGCATGTATCTGGCCGGTCGCTGGTACCAGCTCACTTTGCGTCCCGATCTCGTGCCGACCAACGATCCGATCGGCCGGCTGCCGATCTCGTTGCTCACCAATAATGTGATCGAGCCGCTGCTCGGCATCGCCGATCAGCGCCGCGACAAGCGCATCGATTTTGTCGGCGGCGCGCGCGGGCTCGAGGAACTGGAACGGCGCGTGAAGTCGGGCGAGATGGCGGTCGCCTTCGCGCTTTATCCAACACAAATGCAAGACCTGATGGCGGTGGCCGATGCCGGTGGCATCATGCCGCCGAAGTCGACTTGGTTCGAGCCCAAGCTCGCCGACGGCATGGTCAATCACGTGCTGGATTGAGCGCAGCCGTTCAATCAATTCAGCGCCCGATCACCCGCGCCACCCGGAAGCTCCAGTCGAACCAGCGATCCGACGTCTTGCTCCACAAGCCGCGCGGACGCCAGGATAAGGAACGTGTCGGCGTCCAGTCGGCGAGGTTCCAGGCGTCGCAGCCGCGCTCGATTTGATAGCCGGTCGCCTTGACGAAAGCCGCGAACGCGCCGCGCGTGACCGCATAACCGCCGACCGCGAAGCTCTGCGTGATAGTCACAGGATGGCCCGGGCTATCGTCATCGTCATGACCATTTTCGCCGACCCACGAGCCCAAGGCGAAGGAACCGGCCGGCACCAGGACCATCTGCGGGCAATCGGGACAAGGCCGCCCGTCCGCCGGGGTATCGCGAAACTCTGCCCTGATCCGGCCTCAAACCCTTAACGCCGGATCGGGCCACATGTCTTGCACGGCAAGCTGATGCGCCGGCTCGCTTTGGGAGGTTTCCACGACGCGCCGGAACGCGATCGGCGCAATTGCCCGCTGCGGCAGCTTGGCCGGCCGGTGTAACTCGGCTTCCCGCACTCGGAGGTGTGGCGAAGCCCCCTCGCCTCTCCCCGTGCGAGGAGAGGCGGAAACTCACGGCGAACGCGTTTACTGCAGGGCCAATGCCACGAAGGTCGGGTCGCCGTCGGGCGAAACCACCAGCAGCACCACCGATTTCTTGCCGGCCTTGCGCAGAGTCTCGATGCGGCTCTGCAATTCGGTCGCCGTCGACACCGGCTCCTGCTGCACCTCGGCGATTACCATACCGGCCGCCAGGTGCTTGTCCGCCGCCGCCGAATTCGGATCGACGCCGGTGATCAGCACGCCATTCACGCCGTCCTTGATCTTGTGCTTCTTGCGCAAGGCATCCGTCAGATTAGCGAGATCGAGCCCGAGCGCCTTCTTGATCACCGGCTTCTCTTCCGGCGCGCTGTTCTTTTTCTCGAGCGAGGCCTGCTTCTCTGTATCTTGCAAGCGGCCGAGCTTGACATGCACGGTCATCGGCGCGCCCTTGCGGATCACCTCCACCGTGACATCCTTGCCAACCGGCGTATCGGCGACGATGCGCGGCAGATCACGCATCTCCTTGATGGCCTGGCCGTCGAACTTGACGATGACATCGCCCGGCTCAATGCCGGCGGGCTTGGCCGGGCCCTTCTCGTCGACGCCGGCAACCAGCGCGCCGCGCGCCGGCTTGATGTTGAGACTGTCGGCGATCTCGGCATTGACCTGCTGGATGCGCACGCCGAGCCAGCCGCGCCGCACTTCCTTGTATTCGCGCAACTGCTCGATCACCGGCATCACGGTCTTTGACGGCACTGCGAAGCCGATACCGATCGAACCGCCGGAGGGAGAGATGATAGCGGTGTTGACGCCCACCACTTCGCCGTTGAGGTTGAACAGCGGTCCGCCCGAATTGCCGCGATTGATGGCGGCGTCGGTCTGAATGTAATTGTCGTAGGGACCCGACTGGATGTCGCGATTGCGCGCCGAGACGATGCCGGCGGTCACCGTACCACCCAGGCTGAACGGGTTGCCGATGGCGATCACCCATTCGCCCAGCCGCAGCTTGTCAGAGTCGCCGAACTTCACCGCCTTCAGCGGCTTGGTCGGATTGACCTTGAGCAGCGCCAGATCGGTTTTGGTGTCGCGACCGACGATGGTCGCTCGCATGGTGGTGCCGTCATTGAGGATGACGTCCACTTCGTCGGCATCGGCAATGACGTGGTTGTTGGTGACCACATAGCCGGCCGGATCGATGATGAAACCGGACCCGAGCGAATTGACGCGCCGCTGCACCGGCGGGTTTTCGCCGTTCTGGCCCTGCTTGTTTTTGAAGAACTCCTCGAAGAATTTCTCGAACGGCGAGCCGGGCGGCAACTGTGGAATACCGCCGCGAATGTCCACCGACTGCTTGGTGGAGATGTTGACCACGGCATCGATGACCTGCTCAGCGACGTCGGCGATTGCCTCCGGTCCGCGCGCCTCGGCCGGCCGCGTCAGCACCGGACCGGCGATGACCGCAGCGGCGACGATTGCCAGGACCGCGCGCGTGACGCGGCGCCGTTCAGGCAGGCAAGGGAAGAATGCGCCCATGGGCGTCTTATCTCCTCAACGAATAGGGGACTCGCAACTAAGTGGCCCCGGCTTCAAGGCGATTCAAGGGCATGCCCCCCCATAGCACGGCCGGGCACTTTTCACGCAAAAATAGCGGTTTTTCCGCCGCCTCGGGCAATCAGCCGCGCGCCAGCCACACCAAAATGACACCGATAATAGCGGAGATAAGCCCGATCCCCCGCAGCGAGCCGTCCGGCGTTTGCAGCACGCTCATCATGGCGCGCTTGGCCTGCCCCGGCAGGGCGGCAAAGATCAGTCCTTCAATGACAAAAACCAGTCCGAGCGCGGCCAGGAAGTCGTTCATACCGAGCCGCGCCCGCTGTTGATGCTTTACTTACCCGACGGCCCAGCCGCCGCCGCAGCCGGCGGCAGAGCAAGCGTACCCGATGGGCTGTTGAAATACCGGAAGAAGTTCGAATCCGGCTTGAGCAGCATCCGGGTATCGTTCGGCTTCAATCCGGTCTCATAAGCCTGCATCGAACGGTAGAAAGCGAAGAAGCCGGGATCCTGGCTGTAGGCGCCGGCGAAGATCTTGTTGCGGGTGGCATCGCCCTCGCCGCGGATCTGCTCGGACTTGGAATTGGCTTCCGCCAGCAGCACGGTCACTTCGCGGTCGGCATGCGAGCGGATTTCTTGTGCCCGCTGCAGGCCTTGCGCACGGTACTCGGCCGCCTCGCGCTGGCGTTCGGTCTGCATGCGCCGGTACACCGCCTGACTGTTCTGCTCCGGCAGGTCGGCGCGCCGGATGCGCACGTCCACCACGTCGATGCCGTAAGACTTCGCTTCCTGGCCGACGAACTGGCGGATGCGCGCCATCAACTCGGCGCGCTTGTCACGCACCACCTCGATGAAGCTCGCCTCGCCAAGCACGCGACGCAGCGCCGAGTTGAGCAGGATCTTGAGCTGCGAGTCGGCAGCGATCTTGGAACCGAGCGATTGATAGAAGCGCAGCGGATCGTTGATGCGGTAACGCGCGAAGGCATCGACCACCAACCGCTTCTGATCGGAGGCGATCACCTCTTGCGCCGGCGCCTCCAGATCGAGGATGCGGTTGTCGATCTTGATGACAGAATCGACGAACGGCATCTTCATATGCAGGCCGGGTTCGCTCACCACCCGCACCACCTTGCCGAGCCGCACCACCAGTGCCTGTTGGGTCTGATACACGGTGAACAGGCCTGAATAGCCGACGATGAGCGCGACCACCGCGATGACGACGAGGACGCCGCCGATGAAATTGAGCCTCATTGTCCGCCTCCCGACGTTTGCGGTTGGCTGGCGGTGTTCGCCGTCTCATGATGCGGCGCGCTCGGCGCCACCGACGGCTTGGTGAGTTCGCTGAGCGGCAGATAGGGCACCACGCCCGAGCCGCCGTCCTTGGAATCGATGATGATCTTGCTGGCGCCGCCGAGCACGCGCTCCATCGTCTCCAGATACATGCGCTCGCGGGTCACTTCCGGCGCCTTCTTGTATTGCTCGTAGATCTTCAAGAAGCGCGAGGTCTGGCCGGTCGCCTCCGCCACCGTCTGCTGCTTATAGGCTTCCGCCGCCTGGATGATCTTGGCGACATTGCCGCGCGCTTCTGGAATGACGCGGTTGGCGTAGGTCTGCGCCTCGTTGACCGAGCGGTCCTGGTCGATACGCGCGGCCTGCACGTCGCGGAAGGCGTCGATCACCTGCTGCGGCGGATCGACCTTCTGCAATTGCACCTGCTGGATCTGAATGCCGGCGCCGTAGTGATCGAGCGTCTTCTGCATCAGATCGTGCACCGCGGTCTCGATGGTCTGCCGCGCGCCGGTCAGGATTGGCTGAATGTCGGAACGGCCGATCACCTCGCGCATGGCGCTCTCGGCCACCGCCTTCACCGTACCTTCCGGATTCTGGATGTTGAACAAGTATTGGCCGACGCCGGTCGGCTTCACCCGCCACAGCACCGAAAAGTTGACGTCGACGATGTTCTCGTCGCCGGTCAACATCAGGCTTTCGCGCGGTACGTCACGGGTGGTGCCGGCGCCGCGCCCGGTGTCGATCTCGCGCGTCCCGATGTCGATCTTGTTGACGCGCAGCGCCTTGGGCGTGAGCGCAGTCTCGATCGGATAGGGCAGATGATAGTTCAGGCCGGGCTGCACCTCGCGCACGTCCTTGCCGAAACGCAGCACCACGCCGAGTTCGTCCGGTTCCACTCGGAAGAAGCCGGAGGCGCCCCAGAGCGCCAGCGCCGCGACGGCGAGCAGCGCGAAACCGCGGCCGCCGAGATTGCCGCCCGGCAGGAAGCGCCGCAATTTATCCTGGCCGCGGCGCAGCATTTCCTCGAGATCGGGGGGCGTCGGTCCCGACTGCTGCGGACCGGAGCCCCAGGGGCCCTTACCGCCGCCGCCGCCTCCCCAAGGGCCGCCCCCGCCGCCTTGATTGGTCCATGGCATGAAATGTCTCTCCCGGTGCCGGGGCTCGAGCCGGCTGCCTTTTGTCGCACGGGGTTATAGGGGACCGCGCGCCCGGTTACAACGCGCCTACATGCCGCGTTCGCCACACTTTTCAGCGCCTTAAATAAGTCACGACGCTGAAACTGGCGTCGTCGCCGGGGCCGGCGGCGCGCTCCTCGTGCTTGACCGCACGCCACGCCGCGGGATCGATCGACGGGAAATAGACGTCGCCCGCAGGCGACGCGTGCACATGGGTGATTTCCAACCGGTCGGCGAACGGCATGCAGTCGGCGAAGACGCCGCCGCCGCCGATCACCATGATCTCGTCGGTGCCGCGCCGCACACAATCTTTGCGTGCCAAATCGAGCGCCGCATCCAAACTCGCGGCCGCATCCACCCCCTCGGCGGCGAATTTCGGATCTCTCGTGATGACAATATTGGTGCGCCGGTCGAGCGCCTTGCCGATCGACTCGAAGGTCTTGCGCCCCATCACCACCGGCTTGTCGAGGGTAAGCGCTCGAAAATGCCTAAGATCGGACTTCAGCCGCCAGGGCAACTGCCCGTCGCGGCCGATCACGCCGTTTTCGCCGACCGCGACGACCAGCACGACCTTCATGCCGTCCTTCATGACTGCGTTCCGCTCCGCGCGAACCGTTCAAGCGCCTCCCCGCTCATGCGGCAGATCTTCCACTGGTCCATGACCTCGGCACCAATCGATTTGTAGAAGGCAATCGACGGCGCATTCCAATCGAGCACCGCCCATTCGAAACGGGCGTAGCCCTCGTCGACGCAGCGCGCGGCGAGCCTCGTCATCAGCGCCTTGCCGATACCGCGCCCGCGGAACTGCGGCCGCACGAAAATATCCTCGACATAGACGCCGTGCCGGCCGCGAAAAGTCGAGTAATTGAGGAACCAGACGGCAAAACCCGCGGGCTGCCGATCCCATTCGGCGATGTCGCAAAAAAGCCGCGGCGTCTCGCGGAATAAAGCGGCGGCAATTCTCTCTTCGGTGGCGTCGACTTCGTCCGACAGTTTTTCGTAATCGGCGAGTTCCTTGACCAGCGCGAAGATCAACGCGCTATCGCTCGGTCGCGCCGGGCGGATGACGAGACTCACACCGCCACCTCGGCCTTGATGTGCGGATGCGGATCGTAATGCGAAAGCGTGAAATCCTCGTAGCGGAAGGCAAAGATGTCCTTCACGTCAGAATTGATTGTCATTGTCGGCAAGGCGCGCGGCGCCCGGCTCAATTGCAGCCGCGCCTGCTCGAGATGATTGAGATAAAGATGCGCGTCGCCGAAAGTGTGGATGAATTCGCCCGGCTTCAGGCCGGTCACCTGCGCCACCATCAGCGTCAGCAGCGCGTAGGACGCGATGTTGAACGGCACGCCAAGGAACACGTCGGCCGAGCGCTGATAGAGCTGGCACGACAGCCGCCCCTCGGCCACGTAGAACTGGAACAGGCAATGGCAGGGCGGCAGCGCCATCTTGTCGACATCGGCCGGATTCCAGGCCGTCACAATCAGCCGGCGTGAATCCGGATTGCGTTTGATCATCTCGATGAGATGGCTGATCTGGTCGATGGTCTGACCGTCCTTGGCCGGCCAGGAGCGCCATTGATGGCCATAGACCGGGCCGAGATCGCCGCGCTCGTCGGCCCATTCGTCCCAGATGCGGACGCCGTGGTCTTTCAGATACTTGATGTTGGTGTCGCCGGCCAGGAACCAGAGCAGTTCGTGGATGATCGACTTGAGGTGCAGCTTCTTGGTGGTGAGCAGCGGAAACCCGTCGGCCAGGCGAAAGCGCATCTGATAGCCGAACACCGATAGCGTACCGGTACCGGTGCGATCGTGCTTCTCCACGCCATCGGCC
>JAKAMD010000085.1 GCA_021823875.1 Pseudomonadota bacterium
CTGATGCTGATCGCCACCGGCGACCATGAGGCGCGCGAGCGCTTGCGCGAAAAGCTGCCGACCTGCGGTCTCGTCATTATCGATTTCGCTTTCGACGACTGGAACCGGCTGCACCCGCATTCCGGACGGCTCGAACGCTTCGTCACGCCCAAGTCGCTGGAGGCGGCCGCCAATTAAGGCGTCGCCCTCTATTCAACGCGGTCGCCAATTCGTGGCAGGATGCTGCCGTCGTGGGAGGCATGAACATGTACAAGAAAATCTTGGTCCCGGTCGATCTGGCCGACACCGATCTTGCCAAGCCGGCAATCGAAACGGCGGTGATGATGGCGCGCATGTCGGGCGGTTCTGTCCGGCTGATCAACGTGCTGCCGATGACGCCGGTGATGCTGTCCGAATATGTGCCGCCCGACTTCGACGCCCAACAGCGCAGATCGTCGGACGAGGCGCTCGCCATCATCGCGGGCGAAAGCGGGTTTGATCCCGCGCACGTCTCGCACACCGTCCGTCAGGGCGGCATCTATCACGAGATCTTGGAAGAGGCGAAAGAGTTCGGCGCCGATCTCATCGTGATGACCTCGCACCGCCCGGCCATGCGCACTTATTTCCTCGGGTCCAACGCCGGCCATGTCGTGCGCTATGCCCGATGCTCGGTGCTGGTGGTAAGACGTTAACACCGGCCGCGCGCGCTCGTTTGTTCCAATGCCCGACCCGGTGCAGCCGCAAACATATTACTGCACTGACCACAATTATACTTGCATTATTCAACCGCTAAATCGGCGCGCGTGTTCGTGCTCTTCAAAGCAAAAAGTTGCGGTTTTTCAAGCACTAATGCATAAGCAAGCCAGGCTGCCCCCCGATCGCCCGCCGCACAATAAGGTTGTGTCACCAAACTTTTACTATCCCGCTGTTGTATTTGTCGGCTTTTCAGTTTTACAGTGTTGAAGTTGGAATTGGCCGAGGGTGCCCATAAGCCAGTCGACCGTTACGAGCCGCCTGTACCGATAACAGCACCAAACACGGCACGCGGTGAGAATAGCAACAAGAGTCGCAAGGCGACCGCCCCAACATGCCAGTCGCTCTTCTTCAATCGTAAGGGCGTGCTGGGCTTCGGCCCAACCAAAAGGGAGAACGACGATGGGACGACTGGTATCACACGCACAGAAAGGTACGGCGGAGCAAAACTGGCGTCGGGACTTCAACAGGGCACGTAACTGCAACGTGGACTTCTCACTGGAGCGATTCACAGTGAAACATCCGACCCGCAATAAGAGCCAAGTAACAGTCAGCCACGATGTCGCCGGGCTAGAGGCGATGCTCGACTACGCTATCGCTGAGGGCGCAGAAAAGCGTTTCGCGCACTTTGTTTCGCTGCTGCAACTCGCGCGCATGGCGCTCAAGGAAGAAAGCGAGGGACCGCGCAGCCGGGCGCGGAAAACACCGTCCTGAACTCAGACCGCGCGCGGCCTCGACGCACCGCGTTCTGGCCGCGCGCCGCCCGACGCAAACCTGACCCACCCTCGCGAGGGCTAGCCTTTCGGCAAAAGCTCCGCCGGCAGCGTGTGCGGCGTGTAGCGGCCCGGCCAGTTGCGGCGAAAAAAGCTGACGCCCTGCCAGCCGAACAACACCAGAAATCCGGCGATGACCGCGGCGGCGCCGACCGAATGCGCTTCCAGTGCGCGCACCATGGTCGCGGCCAGCGCGAGCGCGACCACCACGAACAGCGCGAGCCCGGGCCAATAACTGAGGGGATGGCGCCCCCGCACATAATCCGCCGGGACCTCCGCCGCCGCCAGGTGCCGATGCAGTTCGCGCACGAAGGCCGCATAGGGCCCATCGAGCCGTTCCTGCTCCACCATGCTCTTCCATGAACTGGAGACGAGTTGCAGCCGGGGCGCGCCTTCGGCCCAGATTTCCGTGGTGAAACGATGCGTCTGCATGCTCGCCGGCTTGTAGGTCAAGCGCACGCGCCGAACCGACCGATAGGGAACGTGGCCGGACTTGCTGCCGACCTCCCAGGCGATACCGGTGCCCGTCAGCCGGAACGTCCAGCCCGCCCCCAACAGCGAGGGCCGATAGCTGTAGGTCGGAACCCGCGGTGCATATGTGCCACCCGTCGCAGCGGCCATTTCGTTGTTCTCTGTCACGATGATCTCAACCCCCGGCCCAAGCAGGCTTTTTCGGCGTTAACCATGACCGGCATCAAGCGTGCGTGGAAATCCGCGGTCGGCGCACACCTGTTCCAATTGTGGATGGCTTGGAATATCCTTAACCTTTCCGTCGGTCTGCAGCGTACCGTGGGCGTGGCGTGGGAGGGCGTATTTAATGGCTAAGTTGTCCGAACTGTTCGGGCGCCGCGAAGATATCGGTCCCGACAAAGCCATGCCGCCCTTAAGCGGAAAGCCGGTACAAGGCAATGGCAGTGCCGCCCAACCGGATAACGGCGGCATAGCCGAGAGTCTTTCCGACGTCGGCTCGCGCATCGGCGAAGAAAACGAGGCGCTGCGCAGCCTGCTGACCGATACCGGCCGCCAGATCGACGAGCTTGAAAAGCTCAAATCCGCCTTCGACAAGCTGGTCGGCCCCTTCAATTCGACATTGCGGGCGCTCGAGCAGGAAAAATCGCAGACCCTCAGCCTCTCCGGCATGCTGACGGAAGCGCGCGCCGCCTACGAGAAGCTGCGCGTCGAATTCTATGAGGTCGAGAAGAAGGCGACGGCGGCCCGCACCGAGGCCGAAAGCCTGCGCGATGAACTCGAGCTGACGCGCGAGGCGAACCGCACCCTCGAAAGCACGCGGCTTTCACTCAACGACGAGGTCAATGCGCTCAATGCCCGCATCGCCGAGCTGGAGCGCCAGCTCGCGCAGGAGACCGCCCAGCGCAAGAGCCTGACCGAGGCGCGCCGCGCGCAGCAAGAGCATATCGACCACGCCGAAAAGCGCATCGTGGAACTGGAAGGCGAGCTTGCCGCCACCCGCGAGAAGCTCACGCTGACCGAGGACGACAAGACCTCGTTGCAGCTCGCGGTCGATCACGGCCTCGCCGAGACCGCCCGCCTCACCCGCCGCCTGACCGAAGCCGAGAACTCGCTGACCGCCACGCGCGCCCAGCTCGGCAAAGTCGAGGCGAGCTATGCCGATGTGTTCGGCGAACGCGGCCGGCTCGCCGCGGCGCTCGACGAGGCCAAAGAGCAGCATCAGGCCGAGCGCAACACCATGAGCATGCGGCTCGATGCGCTGTCCTCGCGCGCGGCCACCGCCGAACGGCTGCTCGCCGACGCGCGGCAGAACCTGATCGCCCGCACCGAGGAAGTGCGCGTCTTCGACCGCAAGGCGGTGGACGCCACCATCGCGCGCAACGGCGCGGAGAAAAGGCTGGTGCAGATCGAGGCCTCGCACGAAGCGCGCGAGCGCCAGATCAAGGAGCTCGAGCACGTCCGCGTCACGCTCACCGAGCGCAACCATGCACTCGCCAAGACGCTGAAAACGCGCGAAACCGCGCTGACCCGCGGCGAGGAAAAGATCGCCACGCTCACCGAGCGCAATGCGCAGCTCGAAGCCGACCTGCAAATCAGCCGCAGCCACATCGAGAAGCGGGTGGAGGAACTCGGCGCCGCCCTGCAACGCGAACGCATGGAGCGGGCGATGCTGGATGGTGCGCTGGACGCCGCGCGGCGGGATAATGCGCGGCTGCAGGACGAAGCGGCCGCGCTGCGCGCGAGCGTGCGGCGCGGGCTGCAGATCGAGGAGCCGCCGATCGCGCCGCGTCCGCCCGCCAACGAGGATGCCGCCCCCGAGCCGTGGACGTCGATAACCGCGCCCGCCGGCGGCACGTCACCCGGCGGCCAGTCGTAAGCGCGTCCGGCGCCACCGGTCGGCCGCGCCGGCGGGAACCGGCACGTGACGGCGGCGCCCGGTATTTTGTGGCGGCCGCCCGCCGGAGCTGACACGGGCGCCTCCCCGGCCTATATGAAAACCCATGCGTAAATGGCTCTGGACACTGCCGCTGTTCGCCCTGCTGCTGGCGGCGCTCTGGTTCGCCGGCTCAGGCTGGGTCAGGCTGAGCGGCTATGACATCCCGCTCTACGGCTATGTCGCCCTCATCGGCGGTGTCGCCGCTTCGCTCTTGGTCGGCGCCGGGCTGATGACGCTGGTATTTTATTCCAGCCGCCATGGCTATGACGACGAGGTGTCGCCGCCGATGACGCGGAAAGATTTCGAGCAATAGGATTCGTCAATTCGGCTTTTGTCGCGATGGCGGGCAGCCACCGCATATTGAGATGGCTGATCTGAACGGACTGCCGATTGTTTTTTATCCCGATTGATCCACAACTGCGCAGCGTCCTCGCAGCCGCGCGTAAGCGCGATTCGAAATAGAAGCCGCGCTCGCGGCTTCGGGCGCAGCGATGAGGACTTAAATCTAAATTTGCTCGGCAATGCGGCCTGGATCATCATCACGATGGCGGCGGTCATACCCTTGCACGCGACGATCTGGGGCATCGTCACTGGCACTGACAGAACGTCGGCACTGTGTTAGGATTTCAGCCATAGCCGCCGTGTGCCTCATCGTCCGAGTGCAACGACTTCTGCTGCTTGGGAAGAATGCTGACGTGAAATACGCCGGCATCAAACGGGGAAGGGCAACTTGCAATGTTTACACAAATTCTCGATCCAACCGGAAACATGTTCGTCACCTGGCTGGTGGCGCTGATTCCGGTAGTGGCACTGCTGTTCATGCTCGCCGCGCTGCGCTGGTCGGCCTGGGTAGCGACCCTGGTCGGCTCACTCGTCACCCTCGCGCTCGGCATCTGGGTGTGGCACATGCCGGTCGACGAAGGCCTGCACGCCTACGCCTATGGCTCGCTGACCGGTATCTGGAACGTCGACTGGATCACGTTCTGGGGCGTGATGCTGTTCAACACGCTGGTTACCACCGGCACCTTTGAAAAGCTGCGCAGCTGGCTGATCGCGCAAGGCACCCAGGACGTCCGGGTGCAGACCATCCTGTTCGCCTGGGCGTTCGGCGCGCTGCTCGAGGGCCTGGTCGGCTTCGGCTACCCCTGGGCCTTCGTCGCCCCGATCCTGATCGCGCTCGGCATTCCCGATCTCGACGCCATCCGCGTCGCCGCGATCGCCAACAATGCGCCGGTATCCTACGGCGCCTTGGGCGCGCCGATCATCGCGCTTGCCGCCGTCACCGGCTATCCGCTGTTGGCGCTGTCCGCTTCGATCAGCAAGATCGTCGCCATCCTGGCGCTGCTGCCGCCCTGGATCCTGCTCTACCTGGTGTCCGGCCGCAAAGGCATGTTGGGCGCCTGGCCTTTGGCGATCGTCGGTTCGCTCGCCTATATCGCGGGCCAATTGCCGGTCGGCACCTATCTCGGCCCCTATCTGCCGGACGTGGCCGGCGCGCTGGTGTGCTTCGTCTGCCTCCTGCTGCTGCTCAAAGTCTGGCGGCCGGCCGAGGTGCTGGGCTACGGCGGCAAGCCGGTGGTCGGCGCCACCGCCGGCAAGACCGAGCACGGGCTTTCCGGCGGCGACATCTTCCAGGCCTGGATGCCGATCGGCGTGCTGGTCATCATCGTCGTCGCCTGGACCGGTCCGTGGTCGCATCTGCCGGCCATCGTGCTGATGCACATGGAGGTCACAGCTGCCTCCTCGATCGCGGCGGGCGCCAAGATCGTGGCAATCTTCAACTGGACGCCGTTTGTCGGCGGCTCGGCGATCCTGGTGTCGTGGATCGTGGTCGCCCTGCTGCTGCGCGTGAATGGCCAGCAGCTCGGCGAAATCTGGCGCAAGACCTGGTCGCAGATGTGGGGCGCCTGCCTCGTGGGCGTGTTCATCTTCGGCCTGGCCTATGTCTATAACTTCTCCGGCATGGCGGCTTCGCTGGCCAAGGCGTTCTCCTCGCTCGGCACCGCCTTCATCATCGTGGCGCCCATCCTGGGCTTTATCGGCGTGGCGCTGTCGGGCAGCAACACCTCGACCAACGCTATGTTCGGCAAGTTCCAGGCGCTGGTCGGCCAGATCCTCGGCTTCCCGCCGCTGCTGCTGCCGACCGTGAATTCGGTGGGCAGTGAGATCGGCAAGCCAGTCGCGCCGCAGACTGCCAGCGTCGGCGTCTCGACCACGCGCTTCGTGCGCAACGAAGGCGACGTCATCCGGCATAATTTCGGCTGGACGCTGGTGCTGCTGGTCTACCTCGTGCTGATCAGCGTCGCCTGTTATCTGTTCTTCCCGGGGATCATGAAGCTCTGACTTTTCTCCGGCAGATAACGATAACGACAAAAAGGGGCGCAGCGATGCGCCCCTTCCTTTTCGCCTCCCCTGCAAGCACGCGGCCCGGCTCCGCACCGCCGCCCCCCCGGTATCGCGCGGCGCGCCGAGGCGCTATCAAGGCGCCTCCCTTCGTCTTCGGATTCCGGAAACCCCATGAGCAAGACCCTCGTCCAGGAACAATTCGGCAAGACCGCCGCCAGCTATCTCACCAGTAAGCCGCACGCGCTCGGCAAGAGCCTGGAGCGCCTGGTCACCCTCACCGCCCCGCAGGCCGACTGGCGCGTGCTCGATGTCGCCACCGGCGGCGGCCATGTCGCCTATGCCTTCGCGCCGCATGTCGGCCGCGTCTGGGCGACCGACATCACCCAGGAAATGCTCGACCAGGTGAAGGCGGAAGCGGCCAAGCGCGGGCTCGCCAATGTGCGCACCGCCTATGCCAAGGCCGAGGCGCTGCCGTTCGAGGATGAGACCTTCGATCTCGTCACCTGCCGCATCGCGCCGCATCACTTCGACTCGATCCCGGCCTTCCTCGCCGAGGTGCATCGCGTGCTCAAGCGCGGCGGCCTGTTCGCGCTGGTCGACAATGTGGTGCCGGAAGGCAGCGTGGGCGACTACATCAACGCCTTCGAGCGCTTCCGCGATCCGAGCCACCTGCGCGCCTGGACCATGGCGGAATGGCGCGCCGCGCTGAAGGCGGCCGGCCTCGCCGTCGGCCATGAAGAGCAGATCGACAAGACCATGGAATTCGGCCCCTGGGCCGCGCGCCACGACGCCACCATGTTGCGGCTGTTGCGCTCGATGCTCACCGAGGTGACGCCGGCGGTGCAGGCCGCGCTGGAACCGAAGACCGACGGCGACAACGTGACCTTCCGGCTGTGCGAGGGCCTGTTCATCGCCAAGCGCGCCTGAGGCGATCAGCCGAAAAACCGCCAGGACTGGCGCGTGCGGGGCGCGCGCCGGGGCGGGCTGATTGGCCGCCGCCAAGGCGCCCGCCATCCCGGCTAATGCATTGGTAGAAAATAATATTTTTGTCCGCAGCCGGCGGCGTTAACCACTCGTTAACCTCGCCTGTTCAGATTCCGTTAGCAATTTGATTTCCTGGTGATTCCGCGTCGCCACGGCCGAGCGCATCGGCGCATTGCAAGGTTTCCAACCATGACGAAGCTCGGCGGCCTTCTCGCCCGCAACACGCCCCTGCCCGAGTCCCCGACCCCATCGAACGCCGCCGAGCCGGACAACCCGCTCGATCTCGATGAAGAGCTGTTCTCCGCGCGCGGCAGCCAGCTCGGCGCCGAGAACGAGGCCCTGCGCAATCTGCTGGCCGACGCCAGCACCAAGATCAGCGAGCTCGATTCGATCAAGAGCGCGGTCGGCCGGCTGGTCGATCCGGTCAGCAAGGCGCTGCGCGCGATCGAGGCCGAACAGGCCGAGAAGATCGCGTTGCAGACCGTGCTCGCCGATACCCGCGCGGCCTACAACAAGCTGCGCAGCGACTGCAACACGCTGGAGAAGAAACTCACCGCCAGCGACGGCGAATGCCGCACCTTGCGCCAGGAGCTCACCGTCGCGCTCGCTCAGTTGAAGTCGGCGGAAAACGCCAAAGCCGAGATCGCCATCGACGTCGCCGCCCGGGGCGCGCGGATCGCCGAGTTGGAGAGCCACCTCGCCCGGGAGAGCGGCGAGCGCAAGGTGCTGGCGGACGATAACCACCGTCTCACCGAGCGCCTGATCAATGCCGACAAACGCGTCTTCACCCTCGAGTCCGATCTCAATGGCCATCGTCAACGGCTGGCGATCGCCGATGACGAAAAGCGTGCGCAGCAGGCCATGCTCGAACGGGCCAGCAGCGAGACGGCCCATCTCACGCGCAAGCTCGCCGAGAGCGAAGCGGGCTGTAATGCCGCGCTCAGCCGCTTGCGCCAGGTCGAGGCCAGTTTCGCCGAGCTCGACATCGAACGGAACCGGCTCGCCAACACGCTCGACGAAATCAATGAGCGGCACGGTCATGAACTGACCAGCCAGCGCATGCGCTCCGAGGCTCTGCAGGCGCGCGTGCAGGCCGGCGAAAAGCTGCTCGGCGAAGCCCGCGCCCACATGCTCGCGCGCGCCGAGGAAAAGAACAGCTTGGACCGGCGCCTGAGCGAAATCACCGTCGAACGCGACAGCCTGAAGGCCCGCTTGGCCGAGCTCGAAGCCGAACGCAGCAATCGCGACTCCACCGTGCGGGAGCTCGAACATGCCCGCAACAGCCTGAACGAGCGCGTCTCTACGCAGTCCCGCACGATCAGCGCCAAGGAGGTAGCCATCGCGCGAGCCGAGGAAGCCATCACGGCGCTCACCGAACGCTTCGTGGAGATCGAACAGGCGCGGCTCGACGACCAGCAAAAAGCCGAGCTGGCCGCGGACGAGCTGAAGGCGGCGCTGCGCCGCGAACAGATGGAACGCTCGGTGGTCGACGGCGCGCTGGAGACCGCCCGCAAGGATTTCAGCCGCGCCATGCGCGAACTGATGGCGCTGCAACGCAAGCGGCAGGCCGCCGAGCCGGCACCCGAGCCGCAGGCCGCCAACGCAGCCTGAACCCGCGCCGCGACGATCCGCTGCCGCATCGCCGGGCCTCGCGCCCGGCGCTGTCGTTTTGACCGGCCACGCCGGGAACCGTTGGGCGCGCAATTGATTTACCGCAAGGAATGCCTGCGGGGCGCACGCTAACTATCCCGCACATCCCGGCGGGGGCCGACCGGTTGCTTGAGGGGCATGAAAGCACATGCCATATCCTGTGAACGCCGACCTGCCGCCCTCGGTGCGCAACCACCTTCCCGAGCACGCGCAGGACATCTATCGGGAGGCTTTCAACCACGCCTATGCGGCGCATGCCGGCGAAATCGACCGTGAGCAGCGTTCGCACATGATCGCCTGGGCGGCGGTGAAACGCAGCTACGTCAAGGAAGCCGACCACTGGGTTCCGCGGCCGCGCGGGTGACCGCTTGCGCTGCCGCGGCCGGTTTGCGAAAACCCTTGTGGGTCAAAGAAGTGGAACCATGAGCAGTACTCTCGCCATCGCCGAACGCAATGTGCCGCGCTACACGTCCTATCCGACCGCGCCGCATTTTTCCGCCAAGATCGGCCCCGAAATCTATGCCGCATGGCTGGATGCGCTGCCGGCCGAGGCGACGCTCTCGCTCTATATCCACGTCCCGTTCTGCACCGATCTCTGCTACTATTGCGGCTGCCATACCCGCGCGGTGCGCAAGCGCGAGCCGATCGACGCCTATGCCGAGCGGGTCATCGACGAGATCAAGCTGTTCGAGCGCCTGCGCGGCCGCAAGGTCAAGCATCTGCACTGGGGCGGCGGCACGCCGTCGATCCTCGGTCCGCACTGGCTCGAAACCATTTCCGCAAAGCTCCAGGCGTTGTTCGATTTCTCCGAACTGAAGGAACACGCCATCGAGCTCGATCCGCGCAAGGTCGATGCCGAACTGGCGCGCGCGCTGCACGTGATGGGCGTCACCCGCGCGAGCCTCGGCGTGCAGGACGTATCGCCCGAGGTGCAGAAGCTGATCGGCCGCGAGCAGCCCTTCGATCTGGTCGAGCGCGCCGCCGCCATGCTGCGCGAGGCCGGCATCGCCAATCTCAATGTCGACCTGATGTACGGCCTGCCCGGCCAGACCGTGCGCGAAGTGGCCAAGAGCGCCGAACTGGCCGCGTCGCTCGGCGCGCAGCGGATGGCGCTGTTCGGCTATGCCCACGTGCCCTGGTTCAAGACCCATCAGCGCCTGATGAAGGCAGAGTTGCTGCCCGGCCTGTCCGAGCGGCTGGAGCAGGCGCAGGTCGCCGCCGAAACCCTGCAGGGCCTCGGTTATCAGGTGATCGGCCTCGACCATTTCGCCCTGCCCGACGACGAGTTGGCAGTCGCCGCGCGCGAGCGCCGCCTGCGCCGCAATTTCCAAGGCTACACCACCGACGAGGCCGACGCCCTGATCGGGCTCGGCGCCAGCTCGATCGGCAAGCTGCCGCAGGGCTTCATCCAGAATGCACCCGACATCGGCGGCCATGCCCGCGCCGTGCAGGCCGGCAAATTCCCCATCGTCAAGGGGCTTGAGCTGGCCGACGATGACCGGTTGCGCGCCAGCATCATCGAGCGGCTGATGTGCGACCTCGCGCTCGATCTCGACGCCTTTGCCGATGGCGAGACCGGCGAAGCGCGTTTTGCCAAGGAGCTGGAGACGCTCCAGCCGCTTGCCGAAGTGGGGCTGATCACCATCGAGGGGCCGCGGATCACCGTGACCGACCTCGGCCGCCCCTATATCCGCATCGCCGCGGCCGCCTTCGACGCCTATCTGCCGGCGACCCAGAAGCGGCATTCGATCGCGGTCTAGAGCGTTTCCCGGCGAAGTGGGAACCGCTTCGCCGTCCGGAAACACGTTAAGACAAAACATCGAGCGGCCCGCACCCGCCGGCAAGCCAGCCCGGCGCCGGGACGCGGCCGTCCCTCCTCCCAGGCCGCACATAAAAAGAGGGACCCGAGCCAATGCCGGGTCCCTCCGGAGGATCAAGAGCAAATACGGTTGGCGCGCGGGGGAGCTACCCTTGCGCCGGCTTTGATGTCTTGACCGTCTCGGACGTCACCGAGACACTCGCA
>JAKAMD010000086.1 GCA_021823875.1 Pseudomonadota bacterium
TTACGACGCGCTCAGCACTATGCATCTCGGCAAGAAGCTGCTGCAGGCCGCCGGCATCAATCCGGACCGGCTGCGGCTCGAATGGGTGTCGGCCTCGCAAGGCAACCGTTATGCCGAGGTGGTGACCGATTTCACCCATCAGCTCAAGGAACTGGGTCCGCTCGGCGTCGGCGAGGGCATGGACAAGAGCGCGCTCGCGCTCAAGCTGGAGGCGATCCGCAAGCTCTTGCCCTACGTCAAGCTGGTGGAACGCGAGAAGTTGCGCGTGCGCTTCGAGGACAAGGCTGCCTATGAGAAATTCTTCGCCAGCGACGAGTTGAAAGCGCTGTTCGACGATCTGATCGCCGACAAGCTCGCCATCAGCCAGATCATGGCGCTGCTGGAGGAACAGGCCTGTTCGGTCGGCGAGATTGCCGACCGCCTCGGCATGAACCGCTCCGATGTCTCGAAGCATCTCGGCGATTCGACGCGGCAGCGGCTGATCCGATTCGACGACAGCCAGAATCGCTACGCGCTTGCGTAAGCGGTGCGTTGGGCTGGGTAAGGCTTTCGGCTCAGTGGAACGGCACGTTGAGCCAGATTTGGCCGCCATAGGCGTGCAGTGACGAGTCGCCGATGCCGTCATAGGTGCCGACGATACGCACCGACAGGCCGCCCGCCTTGTACGCCATGACGCCCGCTTGCGCCCGGGCATGAAGCGCGTTGCCGCTCACCAGGGTGCCGTCGAGCGCCGCCACTTCCGGCCGTTCGAAGTCCCATTGGCCCGTGAGCGCGACCAGCGGCTCATAACGGGTGCCATCCGTGCCGGTGAAGCGGTAGGCGATTTCCGGTCCGAAGGACAGGCGGCCGAGCGACACGGTTTGGCTTGGGATCGGCACGCCCAGCGTATCGGTATAGTTGCGCTGGTGCTCCTGGATGTAATCAACGGCCACGCTCGGCGTCAGCCGGAAATGCAAAGACAGCATTTGCGACGGAGGGGTTCCCTTAAAGTGCTTCTCGCCCAAATTTGCCGAAGGAGAAAAATGCCCCCCGACTCAAGTGAATCGGGGAGGCATTCGCGTTCAACACGGGGGGTCTAACGTGGGCCGAGATCAGCGGCCGCCGCCACCACCGCCGCCGCCGTCACCACCGCCGCCAAAATCGGCCAAAATGTCTCGTTGGTCACGCTGTGAGATGGCGCGCGGATAGGGGCCATCGGAAGCACATCGGTCCCACCAACCATTGCCTTTGGAGTCGGTGTAGACCCAGCAATATTGGCCGCGCTTGATCGGGTCCCCTGGCGCATGCGATCCGGGATTGCCGGCGTATGCGTTTGTGACGGCGGTGAGAGCGATCAGTCCTGTCAACAAAGCAGCGGTTTTCATGGTGACTCTCCTTGGAAGCTATGGGGCCTGAACGGGGAGAGCGGTTCCTTGTGTTCAGCGCTCTCTCGCTGTTGGGTGCCGCGGGACCGCGTTTCGGTTCAACGGCTGGCGCGATAAAATGTTGTAGCCGCCGGCCGCGTCACGGGGCCGGCAGCGCCCTTGTGCGTATCCCCGCGCCCGCTTGCCCATGCTGCTGAAAAAAAAGAACAATTGGCCCGTAAGACCCTGGCGGACCCCGGGGGCCCCGTGACAGCCTCGGTCAAGACATTCGGTTTGAACCTCGGCCTTGCCTCTAGCCATTTATCTAATATTTACGCCCCAAATTCCGGCGCCGGCTCTAGGCTCGCGGCGCGGACACGATCCTTCCGCGAAAAACGAACAAAGCCCGCGCGCCCCGCGCGTGGCCACCCGGGAGAGTCTCGCTCATGCCAAGGTTCCATGTTCTCGCGTTGCGCGCCGCGCTCGCCGTCGCCTGCCTCTTGCCGTTTGCCACCGCTCATGCCGCCGACTACCCGACGCGGCCGGTACGCATCATCGTGGCCTACCCGCCCGGTGGCGCCACCGACATTCTGGCGCGCTTGTTCGGCGCCTGGTTCAGCCAGAAGCTCGGCCAGCAATTCTTCATCGAGAACCGCCCCGGCGCCGGCAACAACATCGGCACCGATGTGGCGATCAAGGCGGCGCCGGATGGCTACACGCTGTTACTGGCCAACCCGGCCAACACCATCAATGCCAGCCTCTATAAGCATCTGACCTTCAATTTCCTGCATGACACCGTGCCGATCGGCAATTTCGTGCGCGTGCCCAATGTGATGGAGGTCAATCCGGCGGTGCCGGCCAAGACAGTCGCCGAGTTCATCGCTTATGCCAAAGCCAATCCCGGCAAGGTCAACATGGCTTCTTCCGGCAACGGCACCTCGATCCATCTCTCGGGCATGTTGTTCATGAACATGACCGGCGTGCGAATGCAGCACATTCCTTACAAGGGCTCGGCGCCCGCCGTAGTCGATCTGCTTGCTGGCCAGGTGCAAGTGATGTTCGACAATCTGCCGTCCTCGATCGGCCACATCCGGGCCGGCAAATTGCGCGCGCTCGCCGTGACCACGGCGGTGCGCTCGCCGGAATTGCCGGACGTGCCGACTGTCGGCGATACCGTACCGGGATATGAAGCGAGCGCCTTTTTCGGTCTGGTCGCGCCCAAGGGAACGCCGCGCGCGGTCGTCGACAAACTCAACGCCCTGATCAACGAAGGTCTCAAAGACCCCGGCATCCGGGCGAAGCTCAAGAAGCTCGGCGGCATTCCGATGCCGGGCACGCCGGAAGACTTCGGCAAGATGCTGGCCGACGAAACCGCCAAGTGGGAGAAGGTGGTCCACGCCGCCAACCTGTCGATCGAGTAGCAGACAGGGTGCAGTTCTCTGAAGCCGCCGTCCGTTCGGGTCCCGGTGCTCTTGTGCCCAGGCCCCGGACGCGCATACGCTTGTTCCCTTGAAAACAAGGATCGCCGTAGGGGGGCGGTCCAAAGCCCACGCACACGCAAGCGCCGGGTATTGGAGGAGAATTTCCAAGCTAGCCTGCCCGGCGCCGGCATCGCCAACGCGCGCGGTGTTGACGAGGCCAAGGCCGACATCGGCTTCGGCAACGCCATCTCTACCGTCGACGGCATCAACGGCCATAAGCCGTTCCCCAAGAAGCTGACCAATGTCTGCAACATCGCCACGCTCTATCCGCAATATTACCAGCTCGTGGTGCTGGCCGACGCTGGCGTCAATTCGATCAAGGACCTCAAGGGAAAGGCGGTCACCATCCAGCAGCGCGGCAATACCGGCGAGCTGATCACCCGGCAGATTCTCGAGGTCCGCGGCATCAAATACAGCGACGTCAAGGTGAGTTTCGTCGGCTAATCCGACTCGGTGAAGCAGATGAAGGACGGCCATGCGGTGGCCTTACGCTGGTGACGGTCAAGAAGGACAGCGGTCCGGGCATGACCGGCGATGTGAAGGTGATCGGCTACGCCAGCCACATCTTCTCCGTCGACGACCTCTATCTGACCGACAAGATCATGGTCGTGCTGCTCTTGGAGGCGGTGCGCCCGCGTGCTCGGCTGGGCGCTGCCGATCACCGCGCTCGTCTTCCTGGTCTACGGGCCGTTCATCGTCAAGCTCGGCGTCATTGTGTCGGCCGCGCACATGTTCGCGTTCAATTTCGCCTTTCTGCCGGCGATTACGCCGCTGGTCGCGCTCGCCGTCTTCGCCACCTGCGGTATCGCCAAATCGGGTCTGTGGTCGACCGGCTGGGCGGCGATGAAGATCGGCGCCACCGGCTTCATCTTGCCCTACATACTCGTCTCCTCGCCGTCACGCTTGATGATCTGTGACTGGCCCTCCATCGTCTCCAGCTGCACCACCGCCGTGATCGGCGTGGTGCCGTTCGCCGGCGGCTTGCACGGCTATCTCATCACTGCGACCAATGCCTGGCAGCGCCCGATGTTGATTGTCGACGGCCTCTTGCTAATTAAGCCGGGTTTTGAGAGTGATATTGTGGGAGCTGTCTTGGCCGCTGTCGTGATCGTGACCCAGATCATGGCCAAGCGCGCCATCCTCGAGCCCGGAATCGCCGTGAAATGAGCAAACGTAAATCGCCTCAAGAGCTGCGCAGCCATCGCTGGCTGGGCGTCAGCGACCTGCGCGCATTCGGCCATCGCTCGCGCCTGCGCCAGGGCGGCTACGACGCCGCCGATTTCGCCGGCAAGCCGGTGATCGGCATCATCAATACCTGGAGCGACATCAATTTCTGCCACACGCATCTGCGTGCGCGTGCCGAGGACGTGAAGCGCGGCATCCTGCAGGCCGGCGGTTTTCCGATCGAACTGCCGGCCATGTCGCTGTCGGAACCGTTCGTGAAGCCCTCGACCATGCTTTATCGCAACCTGCTGGCGATGGAAACCGAAGAGCTGCTGCGCAGCCATCCGGTCGACGGCGCGGTGTTGATGGGCGGCTGCGACAAGACTACGCCCGGTCTGATCATGGGCGCGATCAGCATGGGCATCCCGGCAATCTATGTGCCGGCCGGCCCGATGCTGCGCGGCAATTGGCACGGCGAGGTGCTCGGCTCCGGCTCTGACGCCTGGAAATATTGGGACGAGAAGCGCGCCGGCCGCATCGGCGAAGAACAATGGCAGGAGATCGAGGGCGGCATCGCGCGCTCCTACGGCACCTGCATGGTGATGGGCACGGCGGCGACCATGATGGCGATCGCCGAAGCGGTGGGCATGACGCTGCCCGGCGCCTCGTCGATCCCTGCCGCCGACTCCGGCCATCCGCGCATGTGCGCGCAAGCCGGCCGCCGCATCGTCAACATGGTGTGGGAGGATCTGACGCCGCAGAAGATCCTCACGTCTGCAGCCTTCGACAACGCCATCCGCGTGCACATGGCGATGGGCGGCTCGACCAATGCCATCATCCATGTGGTGGCGATGGCGCGTCGCGCCGGCCTGCCGATGGACATGAAGCGCTTCGACGACATCTCGCGTCAAATCCCAGTACTCGCCAATATCCGGCCGTCCGGCGATCTGCTGATGGAGGACTTCTTCTATGCCGGCGGTCTGCGCGCGCTGATGGCCGAGCTTGCGCATACGCTCGATCTCTCTTGTCTCACCGTCACCGGCAAGACCGTCGGGGACAACATCGCTGGCGCCGAAGTCTACAAGCCCGATGTCATTCGTCCGTTCAACAATCCGGTGTCTAGCGCGGAAGCGACCGCGGTGCTCACCGGCAATCTGGCGCCGAATGGCTGCGTGATGAAGCCGTCGGCCGCCGATCCGCGTCTGCTGCGCCATCGCGGGCCGGCACTGGTGTTCGAGGATTACAACGAGATGGCCAGCCAGATTGAGCGCGACGATCTCGACGTCACGCCCGATCATGTCTTGGTGCTGAAGAACGGCGGCCCCAAAGGTGGTCCGGGCATGCCGGAATGGGGACAGCTGCCGATCCCGACCAAGCTGTTGAAGATAGGCGTGAAGGACATGCTACGCATTTCCGATGCGCGCATGAGTGGCACCAGCTACGGCGCCTGCATTCTGCATGTAGCACCGGAGAGTTTCGTCGGCGGTCCGCTCGCTTTGGTGCGGACAGGCGACGAGATCGAAGTTGATGTTCCGGCGCGACGCATTCATCTGCAAGTGTCGGACGAAGAACTGGCGCGCCGCCGAGCCGCATGGGCGCCGCCGGCGCCGCGCTATCCGCGCGGTTATGGCGCGCTCTATTCGCAGCATATCGGTCAGGCGGACGAAGGCTGCGATTTCGATTTCCTGGCGCCGCTTGGGGCCATTCCCGAGCCGGAAATTCATTAACTTCGGTATTCTTAAACCACTCGTACGTAAATTTTTCACCACCGCGATCAATGGTGCGCGGCATTTAACATCTATTTGACGTAGCTCAACTATCGGTGGCGCCTGCATTGTCAGGATTACACCATGTGCAACATCCTGCGTTCAAGGTTTGCAATCGCGGCGCTGGTCGCTGCACTGCTGATGATTGTGAACGCGGCCACGGCTGCCACGCTGCGTTTTGGCGGTACCGGCAGTTCGCTCGGAATGCTGCGGCAAGTCGGTGCCGAATTCACGTCGGCCTCCGGTGTCGCGATCGAGGTCGTTTCCAGTCTCGGCAGTTCGGGCGCGCTGCACGCACTCGCCGACGGCAAGCTCGATCTAGTGGTATCGGCGCGACCCTTGAAGCCCAACGAAACCGCCGCCGGTCTGCGCCCGGTTCTGGTCTTGCGGACGCCCTTTGTGCTGGCTACCTCGCATGCGCAGCCGCAGCAACTGCGGGCCAGCGATCTGCCTCAGATATTCAGCGTCGACAGCCCGCGTTGGCCCGACGGCAAGCCGATCCGAATCATCCTTCGTCCGGAAAGCGAGACCGACACGACGCTGTTGGGGAATTTCTATCCCGGCATGGCGAAGGCAATCGAATCCGCGCGACACCGTCCCGAAATTCCGATTGCCGCGACCGACCAGGACAATGTCGCTTTGGCAGCGCGCATATCGGATTCGCTGACGGGAGCGACCCTCACCCAGCTCATGACCGAGCATAGCCATTTGCAGGTCATCGCGATCGACGGCACCGAGCCGACGTTCGCCAATTTCGAAAGCGGCGCCTATCGCTACACCAAGAAGCTCTATTTCGCTCTCGGCAGCAAGAGCGCGCCGGGGGCGGAACGGTTCGTCTCCTTCTTGCAATCGCCGCCAGGCGTCAAGGCATTGCGGGCGGCGGCGATTCTTCCGGATAAACCCTGATGCCGACGGTCCTCAGGCGAATACTCGGCGCGCTCGCGGTATTTGCGGCGCTCGCGATAGCGATTGCCGTGCCCGCCGTGTATTTCGTCGTGGCCTATACTAACAGCGCGGAGACGCTGACATTCAAATCCCGATTGAACGCCGCCCGCGTCGCTCAATACATCTACACCCACGATGTCATGTGGCAGTACCAACAGCTCCGGATCGAGGAGTTGATCCAACTGCCCAAGACCGGCGAGCAGGCAATCCACCAGAAAGTCTATGGCGGCGGTGGAGAGCTCGTGCTCGAAGACGGTCCGGTTCTGCCCGCGCCGGTGATGGCGCAGCGCGCGCCGATCGTCGTCGCCGGTTCGACCGTCGGTAGTTTCGTCGTCGAGGCGAGCCTGCGCGAGGCCTTGATCGATACCGGCTATGTCGCCGGCCTCAGCGTTTTGCTCGGTTTAGTCGTTTATGGCGCGGTGCGCGTTTTTCCGTTGCGCGCGCTCGACCGGACTCTCGGCGAGCTGCAAAAGACCGAACGGAATCTGGCCGAACAGAACACGCGTATGGATGCCGCGCTGTCGAACATGTCGCAGGGTCTGGTGATGTTCGATGCGACGGCCCATCTGGTCGTGCTCAATCAACGCTACATCGACATGTTTGGCCTGTCGCGTGAGATCATCAAGCCTGGCTGCAGCATTCGGGACGTCCTTGCCCACCGCGTCGCCAAAGGCGGCTTTTCTCCCGATGAAGTCGAGGCATACCAAGCCGATCTCCTGTCCTCCGTGCGCGCAGGGAAGCCTTTCAATCGCATCACGCATCTGCCCGATGGCCGGATCATCGAAATCGCGAACCAGCCGATCGCGGGCGGCGGCTGGGTCGCCACGCACGATGACATCACCGAGCGCCTGCGCGCCGAGGAAAAAATCAGGCACCTGGCGCATTACGACGCGCTCACCGACTTGCCGAACCGGGTGACCTTCTACGATCAAGCCGAGGCAATCCTCCGTCATCTGCGACGCGGCGAAAGCGTTGCGTTCCTGAGTATCGACATTGATCGTTTCAAGAGCATCAACGACACGCTCGGACATCCCGCCGGCGACAAGCTGTTGCAGATGGCAGGCGCGCGCATGCGTCAATGCGTCCGTGCCGAGGACATAGTCGCCCGGCTCGGCGGCGACGAGTTCGCCATCGTCCAGGTTCCGTCCGAGCCTCCGCCCAGTGCCAGGGCCTTGGCCGCCCGCCTCATCGAAATCATCGGTGCTCCCTATGATATCGAAGGCCGGCAGGTGGTGGTGGGCGCCAGCGTCGGCATCGCCATCGCGCCCGCCGACGGCGACAAGCCGGACCTTTTGATGAAGAACGCGGACCTCGCGCTTTATCGTGCCAAGGCCGATGGCGGTGGGATTTATCGTTTCTTTGAGATGGAAATGGACGCGCGCATGCAGAAGCGCCGGCTGCTTGAGCTGGAGCTGCGCAAGGCGATCGTCAATCACGAATTTGAATTGTTCTATCAGCCGATCGTCGACGTGAAGAGCGGACGGATCAAGAGTTGCGAGGCCCTGATTCGTTGGCACCATCCGGAACGGGGTGAAATTCAGCCGGCCGAATTCATTCCAGTCGCCGAGGAAACCGGCCTCATCGTGCCCTTGGGCGAATGGGTGTTGCGGCGCGCCTGCGCCGAAGCGGCGCGCTGGCCCGCGGAAATAGGAGTGTCGGTGAACCTGTCGCCCGCCCAGTTCAAGAGCCACGATTTGGTGCCGTCCGTCGCCGGTGCGCTCGCGGAATCGGGCTTTCCGGCCGAACGCCTGGAACTGGAGATCACCGAACTCGTGCTGCTGGAAGAAAGCGATGGGGCATTTGCCATTCTTCATCAACTCCGCGATCTCGGTATCAGAATCGCAATGGATGATTTCGGCACCGGCTATTCCTCGCTTGGTTACCTGCGCAGTTTCCCGTTTGACAAGATCAAGATCGACCAATCCTTCATCCGCGATCTCGGGACCAAGGAAGACAGCATCGCCATCGTGCGCGCCGTGGTGGGTCTGAGCAGCAGTCTCGGCATCACGACCACCGCCGAAGGTGTCGAAACCAAGCAGCAGCTTGAACAGCTCGCCGCCGAAGGCTGCAACGAGGTGCAGGGCTTCCTGTTCAGCCCGCCCCGTCCGGCCGCCGAGGTCGAGCGTTTGCTAGCGGAATTGCGCCCGCAGACCGAGTCAGCCGGTTGATCCGATATCCGCGATCGATCTGTTCCGGTCCCGGCGAAACGCCCAGCAAGCGTGCGATCTCCCGATAGCGACAATTCGCGACGTTTCACGATCCCGAGCGGTTTTCACGCGAAGGCTTTGAATTGGAAAAATTCTCAACTGGCTCTCGTTTTGAATCGCTATGAAGTGAAAACGCTCTAATGTTGCGTTTGTCGATTGACAATTGCGTCGAATTTCTTCGAAGTGATTGCGCGCGGCGTTCACATGCGCGGCGCGAGGCCGAGCCTTGAACTCGGACCGATGGGAATCGTTCGATGCGTTACCTTCGTTGTGCGTGCGGTGCGTTGCTAGCCGCGCTTTCGTTCATCGCCTCCAATACGGCGCGGGCGCAGGACGCCGCGCCCTTCTTCCGCGACATTGAAACCAAATATGTGTTCGGCTTCACCGAGGGCTCCGGCATCGGCCTGGAAGGTGAGCGCGAAGTGTCGCTAGAATCCACTGCCAATATCGGCAAGCGCGATGGCCGCTACTTCGCGGGCGAGAGCAAGCTCGAATACGAGTTCACGCCCAACCAGTATGTGCAGTTCGAGTTCGGTCCCATGCTGAGCGCGCACAAAATCAAGGACGTGACCGGCCTCGATGTCCGCAACCAGGTCGCATTCAGCGGCGCCTTCGGCGAAGTGCGCTATCTGCTGCTCGACCGCGGGCCGTCCTCGCCACTCGGCATCACGCTGTCGGCGGAGCCGGAATGGCACCGCATCGACGAGACCGGCGGCGCCCATGTCACCAATGTCGGGCTGGAGATGAAGGTCAATGCCGACCTGGAACTGGTGCCGCAGCGGCTCTATCTCGGCTCCAACCTGCTGTACGAACCGGAAGCGACCCGCGATCCCGTCGGCGTCGGCGCCGGTTGGATGCAGGAATCGACCGGCGGCGTGTCCGCGGCGTTGGCCTATCGTGTGGTGCCAGCGGTGTTGATCGGCGCCGAAGCCTGGTATCTGCGTCATTATGACGGTGCGTGGTTCAATAGCTTCACCGGCGACGCGCTTTTGGTTGGCCCGACGCTGTTCGTGCAACTCAACCCGAAGACCTTCATCAGCGCCGCCTGGAACACGCAAGTGTGGGGCCGCGAGGCCGATAATCCCGGCGTCGCGTTCAATCTGGCCGAATATTCGCGCCAGCGTGCCAAGTTCAAGCTCGCCGTGGAATTCTGATCCTGTGCCATGAGATGCAGCCGATGACACCGAAATTTGCAGCCATCGTTACTCTGTTCGCGGGCCTGTCGCTGGCGGCCGGCGCTTTCGCGCAGCAGCCGGCTTCCGTCAGCATCAGCATCAAGAACCACCGCTTTCAGCCGGCGGAGATTTCCGCACCGGCCAATGTGTCGATCGTGCTCACCGTGAAGAATCTCGATTCGACACCGATGGAATTCGAGAGCGTCAGCCTGCGGGTGGAGAAGGTGGTCACCGGCAACAGCACCGGCATATTTCGGCTGCGGCCGCTGGCGCCCGGCCGCTACAATTTCTTTGACGATTTCAACCAGTCGGCCAATGGCGTCCTGGTGGTGCGCTAGAACAGAAACGGCACCAGCGCCGGTACGTCGGCCCGGTAGCGCGCATAGGCCTCGCCGAAGGCGTCGGCCATGAAGCGTTCTTCGATCCGTATTTTGAACAGCAGCGCCGCCAACATCGCGACAAGCGCGATGAGCGCGCTCCAGCTATCGATGGCGATTGCGGTGCCGATGAGGGCGAGCAGCATGCCACTATAGATCGGGTGGCGCACCAGCGCGTAAGGTCCGCTGCGGATCAGGTCGTGGTCTTGCTTCAGTGTTACCGTGCCGCTCCAGTTACGGCCGAGCCAGAAGCGCGCGAGCATGGAAAAGCCGAGCCCGGCGGCGAACAGCGTCACGCCGGCGAGGAACCAGCCGAAGCTGCGGGGGTGGAAGTGCTGGCCGAGCGTGGGCCCGAGAATATGCGGCTTGATGAGCAGCACGGCGCCCACGAGCATCAGTACGCCATAGCCCAGCCGCGAACCGAAGCTCTC
>JAKAMD010000520.1 GCA_021823875.1 Pseudomonadota bacterium
GGATGCCCGGCCCAAGGCCGGGCATGACGGCGCGGCGATCAGCCCCCGCCGTCGGTCTTCTTCTCGGGCTTGTTGGCCGCCTTGGCCTGCGAGGCGGCCTCAGCCGGCAGGCCGTTCTTCAGCTTGTCCAGAATCTTCGGCAACTCGTCCGGGTCCGGCTTCATGTCGCGCGCATGCGCCCACTGGAACTTGGCCTCGAGGGTGCGCCCGACGCGCCAATAGGCATCACCGAGATGATCGTTGATGGTCGGATCTTCCGGCTTGAGCTCGATCGCGCGCTCGAGCTGCTTGACCGCCTCTTCGTAGTTGCCGATCCGGAAATAAGCCCAGCCGAGCGAATCGACGATGTAACCGTCATCCGGCCGCTGCGCCACGGCGCGTTTGATCATGCCCATGGCTTCGTCGAGATGCAGGCCCTGGTCGATCCAGGAATAGCCGAGATAATTGAGCACGTGCGGCTGCTCGGGAAACAGCTTGAGCGCTTCCTTGAGATCGGCCTCCGCCTTCGGCCACTGATGCGAGCGCTCGTAGCAGATGCCGCGGAAATAGAAGACCACCCAATCCGTCTTGGTCGGATTCGGAATATTCGCGATGGCCTTGGTATAGGCGTCGGCGCATTCGGCGAACTTCTTATGCGCGCGCAGCACATTGCCGAGCGCCATGATCGCTTCCTGATCGTTCGGATGCTCCTTGAGCAGGGTCTCAAGATGCTTCTGCGCCTCTTCCGGCCGATTGAGCGTGTCGAGATCGGCCGCCATCTGGATCAGCGCGTTACGGTGCAGCGGTGAAGCGGCCGGCACGCGCTCATAGATCTTGAGCGCGAGATCGGGCTTCTTCAGTTGCTCGTAGAGATCGGCGAGCGACAGCAGCCCCAGCGCATGGTCCGGCTTCAGGAAGAGCGCGAGCTGCAGATAGACCAGACCGAGGTCCTCGCCGCCGCGCCGCCCGAGCGAGGAGCCGAGGCCATAGAGCACTTCGGAGGCGCCCGCCTGGACACTGTCCACCAGCCGCGGCAGCTTCTCGCCGGCCTTGAGCTTGGCGATCGCCTGCATCACCAGCGGATGCTGCGGCAGCGCCTTGTCGAAGGTTTCGAAAATTTGCAGCGCCTCTTTGGGCGATTTGTTGCGCGAGACCCAACTGCCATAGGCCTCGACCACGCGCAGCGCCGAGGAGTCGAGCTTGTAGGCCGCTTCCAGGCGCTTGCCGGCGTCTGCCTGGTGGCCGGCGAAATCAAGGATCATGCCGGCATGCAGGTCCTTGAAGATCGCGTACCACTCCGGCCCGCTCAGCCGGTCAATCGCGGTCACCGCGCGCCGGCTGTCGCCGGCTCCGGCTTCGGCCCACGCCATGAGCAGCGTGGCGGTGAGATCGGTGATCGGACCGCGCACCGAATGGGTCAGATCGCGGCGCGCAATGACGTAATGTTTGGCCTTGATGGCGTTCACGCCCAGCACCAGGCGACCGACGCGGTCGTTCTTGTCGGCGCGCACCACGCGCTCAGCGAACTTTACCGCATCGCCGATCTCGCCGCCGATCACGTACGAGAGAAAGGCGCGGTCGAGCAGGTCCGGGTTCTTGGGATCGTGCGCAAGGGCGGCGCGGTAGTATTCGGCGGCAGTGGCGGCGTCGCGCATCCGGCCAGCATGGCGGGCGGCGAGATAGGCCCCCGACGCGGTCAAGCCGGACAGGTCTTTCACCGACGACTGCTTGGCGGAAATCTCGATCGGGGCCGCCGCAAGGACGACGGCCAGCACGCTACCGGCGCAGAACCGGGCGAAGCTCTTAGAATTCACTGACAAAGCTCCCATGAGGCGGCTGCTCGCGGGATGAGCGCTGGCCCGCCGGATTTGAGCCGAGAATGGCCTTTTTGCGTCGCCCCCGCAACAGCGGCGGCAAATCGGCGCCGCCTGCCGCTTGAAGACCCCGATAGAGGCAGCATCGTGACCGCGGGTGCCGCCGCTCATCACATCTTCGGACGAACGGGGTCACATATTCGGATAGTTCGGCCCGCCGCCGCCCTCCGGCGGAACCCAGGTGATGTTCTGATTCGGGTCCTTGATGTCGCAGGTTTTGCAGTGGACGCAATTCTGCGCGTTGATGACGTACTTTGAGACGCCACCCTCCTCCACCCATTCATAGACGCCGGCCGGGCAATAGCGCGTCGAGGGCCCGGCAAAGACGTCGTGCTCGGATGTTTTCTGCAGCGCCAGGTCGGCGACACGCAGATGCACCGGCTGGTCTTCCTCGTGGTTGGTGTTGGACAGGAACACCGACGACAGCCGGTCGAAGGTGAGCTTGCCGTCGGGTTTGGGATAGGCAATCGGCGTGAACGCGGAGGCCGGCTTGAGCGTGGCAGAGTCCGGCTTGCCGTGCTTGACCGTGCCGAACAGCGAGAAGCCGAAGGTGTTGCACCACATGTCGAAGCCGCCGAGCGGAATGCCGAGCAAGGTGCCGAATTTCGACCACAGCGGCTTGGCGTTGCGCACACGCTTGAGGTCCTTGCCGATGGCACTCCCGCGCC
>JAKAMD010000087.1 GCA_021823875.1 Pseudomonadota bacterium
GTGGCGAATTTCGGCCCGAAGCTGTCGGTACAGGTCGACGGGAACAGGCTGAAGATTTCGCCCCAGGTCAGGAAGATGAGCGCGGCGAACACCACGAAGGCCCACGGGTTATGGCCGGCGCCGCCGAGCAGCCAATAGGCCACCGCGCCGAGACCGAAGGCGATCGCCATGGTGTATTCGCGGCCGATATTGTCGGACACCCAGCCGAACAGCGGGCGGGCCGCGCCATTGGCGACGTTGTCGACGATCAGCGCCACGGTCAGGGCGGTCGCGCCGCCGAGGATGGCGATGTTGGCGATCTGGTAGTCGCGCGCGATCAGCGCGATCTGGGCGGTCGCCATCAGGCCGCTGGCCGAGACCAGCACGAACATGATGTAGAGCACCCAGAAGATCGGCGACGCCAGCACTTCGCCCGGGGTGTAGCTCTTGGCCGACTGCACCACCTTCGGCGGAGCCAAGCCGGCGAGCTCGCCCGGCTCGGGCGCGCGCAGCACCCAGGCGATCAGGAACACGATCGCGCCCTGCACCAGGCCGAACCAGAAGAAGGCCGCCTCATAACCGCTGGAGGCGATCACCGCGCGGATCGGCACCACGGTGAGTGCGGCGCCGGCGCCGAAGCCGGCGGCCGTCAGGCCGACCGCCAGCCCGCGGCGATCGGGGAACCATTTCACCGCCTGACCGACAGCCGTTGCATAGACGGCGCCGCCGCCGATACCGGCCAGCACCGCGCCGAAATAGAGCATTTCGAGCGAACCGGCTTTGGAATTGACGATCCAGCCGGCCGCGATCAACACGCCGCCGAAGGCGACCATCAGTTTGGGACCGCGTTGCGCGCCGAGCTTATCGACGATCCACCCCTCGATCGGCGTCAGCCAAGTCTCGAGCGCGACGAAGATGCTGAAAGCGACCTGAATGGCGGCCACCGACCAGCCATGGGCCTTATTGATCGGATGGACGAACAGCGTCCAGCCGTATTGCAGATTGGCGATCATAACCATGCAGATGACGCCAGCGATCAGCTGGGTCCATCTTGTGCCCGAAATAGACTGGCTTGGTGTCGCGTTAGCCATGAGTTGCTCCTTGCTACCCCTAGTTAGATGCGCGCCGTGAGGCTTCACCGGCCGCTAAGCATGCGCTTGGCGGCTAGCGCGCCGGTGCACGCACCGGCGTCGACGCTGGTTTCCCTTGTTGATTGTCTTGAGGGGGCACAACGGAGGTTTGCAGCAATTCCACCACTGCCATACCGGCAATAGATGGACCCTCCGTCCTTGATTTTCGCCTCATTTCGATAAGCGCCCCCCCGCTTATGGGCGCTATTTGCAATCGGCTTTTCTCCCGGGTCAAGCCCGGAAAATATGCAGTGCATAAATTTCGAATAAGCGCGTCATGGTAGGTATAAATTATCTTTATCGCGCTAAAATTGTCCAGATGAATCCAGCCAGATCCGCCGTGACGTGGTCGACGTGACCGGCGTCGCGTCCTTCCAGCTCCCAATCTTCGCGCACGATCTCGCGTTCGCCCTCAGGCACCACCAGCACGGTGGTCATGCCGAGCGCGTGCGGCGCTTCCAGGTTGCGCGCCAGATCCTCGAACATGGCGGCGCGTGGCGCTTCGACCGTGTGGCGGGCGAGAAAGCGCTCATAGGTCTTGGCCGACGGCTTCGGCTCGAGCTCGGCGGCGATGATGTCGAAGACGTCCTCGAAGTGTTCGCGCACGGCCAGGCGCGCCGTCACCGCCTCGGCGTGCGCGCGGGTGCCGTTGGTCAGGATCAGCTTGCGGCCGGGCAGCCGCGCGAGCGCCGCCCCGAGCGCCGGATTGGGCTCGAGCGGCGAATGGTCGATGCGGTGCACGAAGTCGAGATAGACGTCGGGGTCGAGCCCGTGCTCGGTCATCAGCCCGCGCATGGTGGTGCCGTAGCGCTTGTAATAGTCTTTCTGGATGCGGAACGCCTGGTCCGGCGGCACCTTCAGGTAATCCGCGATGAAGGCGCGGATGCGGTCGTCCACCTGCTGCCAGAGATTGAGGTGGTGCGGGTAGAGCGTGTTGTCGAGATCGAACACCCAGGTCTCGACATGGTCAAAACCGCGCGGCGTCCGGCGCTCATTTTCCATTGCAGTCGACCAGTTGAACAGCCGGCGAACGCGCGATCATTCGGCTGCGACGAACTGCGCGGCCTTGTGCGTGCCGGCCCGCTCGGTCGCATCGAGCGCGGCGATACGCTGGTCGATGGTGTCGATCACGCGCCGCGAGAACGGGCCGAGGTGCATATAGAGCGACATCAGGATGATGATATGGCGCAGCGCGCTCGGATTGGTGCGGGCGATGGTCTTGAACGTGTTCCAGAAGATTTCGCGGGTGCCGGGCACCGCGTTGATGATGGCGTGGATCATCTCGGCCGAGCTGGTCTCGCCGCGGCGATCGCCGGCCGCCGGCGTGTTCCGGCGATCGCGGCGATCGAGCATGGTGGCGAGCTTTTCGAGCCGCCGCGCAAAATTCTCCGGCGCGTAGACCGTTTGCACCACGTACTTGTAGTCGGTCAGGATGTCGCGCATCGGCCGCTTCGGTTCGAAGTTGAGACCGATCGAGCACTGATCGCCGGCGCGCTCCTCGACCATGACGTCGTGGCCCTGGTGCAGGCGGCCTTCCTTTTCGAGGCGGCGCGTGAGCTGCGTGCCGGGCAGCGCGTAGAGCAGGCCGACCATCGCGACCGGCACCGCGCAATCGTCAATGAATTCGGCCATCGAGTTCCCGATCGAGGCCTGTTCGCTGTCGAAGCCGACGATGAATCCGGCGGTAACGGCGATGCCGTAGCTGTAGATCTTGTGCACGCTCTCGGCGAGATTGCGCTTGGTGTTCTGCTTCTTGCGCATCGCCACCAGCGTCGCAGGATCCGGGCTCTCGATGCCGATGAAGACCAGCCAGAAATTGCAGGCCTTGAGCATGGCCATCAGCTCGTCGTCGTCGGAGAGGTTGATGGAGGCTTCGGTGGAGAATTCGAACGGATAGCCGTGGGCCTCCTGCCACTCCTTCAGCAGGGGCAGGAAGATGCGCAGCGATTTCCTGTTGCCGATCAGGTTGTCGTCGACGAAATCGACATGGCCGCGATAGCCGAGGTCATAGAGGCGCTGCAACTCCGCCAGGATTTGATCGTTGGTCTTGGTGCGCGGCACGCGGCCGTACAGCTCGATGATGTCGCAGAACTCGCAGGTGAACGGACAGCCGCGCGAGTACTGGATGCAGATGTAGAGATATTGGTTGAACTTGAGCAGGTCGAAGCGCGGCATCGGCGTCTTGGTGACGTCGACCTGGAATTTCTCGGCCTTGAAGACGCCGGCGCGTTCGCCGCGTTCCCAGGCGGCAATGAAATCCTTGATGATGTCTTCGGCTTCGCCCAGCACCTGGAAGTCCGCCGACTCGTAAAGATGAGGACTCGACGTGACGTCCGGCCCGCCGACGGCGACCGGCTTGTTGTGCTCATGGCACAGCTCGATCAGGCGCAGGCAATCCGGCTGTTGATTGAGCATGCCGCCGGTCATCACCATGTCGGCCCAGGCGAGGTCCGCCATGTCGAGCTCTTCGGTGTTGCAATTGACCAGCTTGAATTCCCACGTCTGCGGCAACAGCGCGGCAACCGTGATCAGCCCGAGCGGCGCGGCGGGGTAGCGCGCGCCGACCAGCTTGCATGCCTCGGTGTAGCCCCAGAATGAGTTCGGCACGAATTTCGGATAGACAAGCAGAACCCGGGTCGGGCGATTGGTCATTCCGCGGGACCTCCTGGTGCCAAGATCGGCTCAAGATCGCATGGACCGGCTGGCCGGCACAACCCAAAAGCCCAGCGTGCACGGGGCGGTGGCGAACCGGATAGCCGAACAGCACTTTTGCCGGTTGAATCTTGCAGCAGCAAGACAAATTTCGGGACGGAAATCAGCGTTTTTGGCGACAAACGGCTTGGATCGCGCCTAGGGTTCCTTGAAATGGACCGTCATGGCGGGCGCGCCGCTGATGTCGATCACGGCAAAACCGGCCGAATTCAGCCCGCGCCCCGCGCAGTCCTTGTGATCGGCCAACTCAAACTTGCCGTCGCGCGTGCACAGCGTGACGGTGCCGCCCCAGGACAGCGGCTTTTCGCCACGTTTGATGGTGCGGTTGTCGTCGTCGACCGCTTCGCCATAGCTGTAGAGCCGGTGCGGGTCGCCGGTGAGTTCCGGCCGCAGGCATTGCCCGGCCGGCACGCGGTACCAGCCGCGCGTGACGATCGCGCCCATTTCGACCACGCCGAGCGCCGCCATCACGGTGTAACGGGTATCGTTGCACCAGGAGAAGCCGTGCCCCTGCGGATTGCGCGCGGCGGCGAGCAGCGTGTCGAAGAACGTGGCGCCACTCGCCGCGTCGGCGGCGAGCTTCTGGTCCTTGAGGAACTTCGCCAGCGCGGCTTGCGTCTTGCTGCCCTCGACGCCGTCGATCGGGCTCGCGTCATAGCCGGCCATCAACAGCAGCCGCTGGATGCCGGCGAGCCGTGCCTGGGCATTGTCGTAATCCGCTTCCTCGGCGAGATTGACCGTCGGTCCGTCGCCGTCGTCGGATGGCCGCGCGGCGGCAAAGCGCATCTGCTGGCTGAGCGGGCAATCGCGCGCATTGGCGATCGCGAAATCCTGGGCGCGCACGCACAGCTCGGCATCGCCGCCTTGCGGCAGTGGCGCGCTGCCATAGATCGCCGGCGTGCGGGCGTGCACATAGACGAGGCCGGCATCGGGCGTCTCGTCCAGCACCTTGCGGCATTGTCCGGGTTCCATGTGGAACCAGCCGCGAGTCGAGATGGTCGGCTGTTTCTCGAGCCCGATCGCCACATCCATGATGTAACTGGTGCGGTTGCAGAGCATAAGCGCGGCCGCGGCCGGGGAGGCCGTGAGCATAACAAGCAAGCCGCCGAGCCAGGCGGCGGTGCCGGCCGCGCGAATCATGCGCCGATCTTACCGGCGCATGATCGCCTCCGGAAACAGGTTCGCCTGTCTCGGGATCGGCTCTGCGCCGATCCGCGCCGCCACGATCAGGCCGCCTGCCGTTGCGGGCGCGTTGCCATGAATTCGTGCGCCAACAGACCGGCGCCGAGAACAAAGCCGGCCACGTCGATCCACACGCCATATTTTATGGCATCGATCGGAATGAACAGCATCAGTCCGGCGAGGCCGAAGCCGATCCGCATCGGCAGCGTCAGCGCGCGTGTGGCATAGCCGGTGAAAGCCGCGCAGATCAACCAGACGCCAATCAGCGCTCCGATAAAGTCAATCACAATAGATGTGATCGAGCCTTCCAGCAGCAGGGACGGCGAGCGCACGAACAGGAACGGAATGATGAAGGCGATCCAGCCGAAGCGCACCGCTGTCCAGCCCGTCTTCATCGGGTCGGTATGTGCCAGCGAGGCGGCGGCATAGGCCGCCAGCGCAACTGGCGGCGTGATCATCGACATCATGCCGAAATACATGACGAACATGTGCGAGGCCATCGGCGAGAGGCCCATTTTGACCATGGCCGGTGCCACCAGCGCGGCAAGCAGCACATAGACGCCGACGGTCGGCATGCCCATGCCGAGGATGATGGAGACGATGGCAGCCAGCACCAGCAGCAGCCACAGGCTATTGGAGCCGATTTGCACCAGCAGCAGCGTGAGCGCAAAGCTCAAGCCGGTGATATTGAGTACGCCGATGATGAAGCCGGCGGCGGCGGTGATCATCAAGAGATCGAGCGAAACCAGGCCGGTCCCCTTCAGGGCGCGGAAGATGTCGCCGAACTTCAATCGCTGGCCGCGATAGCCGAGGGTCGATCCGGTAACCACCAGCACGGCAGACGCCGCCAGCGCCGAGAGGGCCGGCGACCAGTTGAGCCAGAACAGGCTGTAGACCAGCATCGCGAACGGCAGCAGGAAGTGCCAGCCTTGTTTGAGCACCTGGCTTGCCGGCGGAACGTCCTTGAGGTCGATGCTGGTCAGGCCGGTGCGGGCAGCGAGCAGATCGGCCTGGATGAACAGCGCGTAATAATAGAGCAGCGCGGGCAGCGTCGCCGCGAGGGCGACGTCGCGATAAGGAACCTGCAGGAATTCCGCCATCAGGAAGGCGGCGGCGCCCATTACCGGCGGCATCAATTGGCCGCCGGTGGAAGCGACCGACTCGATGGCGGCGGCGACGTGGGCCGGATAGCCGCCGCGCCGCATCAGCGGGATGGTCAGCACGCCGACCGAGGCCACGTTGCTCACCGCGCTGCCGGAGATCATGCCGAACAGGCAGGAAGCGGTGACTGCGATCTTGGCCGAGCCGCCGCGAGAGCCGCCCATCAGGCTGAGCGCGATATCGGTGAAGAAGGCGGAGCCGCCGGAGGCGAACAGCAGGTTGCCGAAAAACACGAAGGCGATGACGATGGTCGCCGCCACCATGACCGGCAGGCCGAGCATGCTGCCCGGGTCCCAGACCAGATAAAAAGCGAGCTGCTGGACATCGACCGGCAGGCCTTGCAGCGCGCCCGGCACATATTGGCCCAGCGGGGCATAGACCAGGAAGACGATGACGATGATGGTGAGCGCCAGGCCGACGGTGCGGCGCAGCGCTTCCATGACCAGCGGAATGGTGATGAAGGCGACGAGCAGGCCGTCGATTGGCCGCGAGGTCATGTCGTCCGACAGCGCGGGAAAGCGGACCGCGATATAGAAGCCGACCAGTAGGCTCGCCGCCGCGAGCAGCCAGTCGTACCAGGGAATCCTGGTCCGCGGGTCGGCGCGGTGCAGCGGCTGAGTCAGATAGACCAGCGCCATGCCGATCGCGATCATGCCGGCCAGGAACTGCTCATTGTACAGGAGCAGTCCCAGCACATCGCGATAGAGCTTAAGCGCAAATGCGATCGAGGCCAGCGTGAGCAGGCTCGCACCGGCAAAGATCAACCGACGGGCGCCAGTTGATTGGGGACCCGCCGGTACATCAACGTGAACGTCGGACATTGGCCGCTCCGGGGTTTTGGTGATCGAGTGGCTCTATCAGTCACCCGCCTTTGGTGGCCACTCGCCAATCTCCTTGTAATATTTGATCGCGCCCGGATGGAATTTCACCGGCCCCATGTCCTTGGTCATACGGCCGGGATCAAAGCCGCTGAGCGCGCCGAAATTGGCCGCCAACTCCTTTTGATGATCGTGCAGCAATTTAGCGAGCTTGTAGACGACGTCGTCCGACACCTTGTCGTTGGCCAGCACCAGATAGTCATAGGCATAGACCCAGGTCGGCTCGTCGAGGCCGGTATTGCCCTTGCTCGGCTTGAGCTCGGTGGCATAGGCAACGGGGATGAACTTGCGCAGCCGCGCCATGGCTTCCTTGGAATGATCGATCGGCAGCACGCGCACCGGCACCTTGGCGTTGACTTCCGCGACCTTGCCGGAGCCGAGTGCGAACAAGAACACATCGGTGTTGCCCTGTTCGAATTCGCTCGCGCCGCCCACCACGTTGGGCACCGGCACCTGCTGGACGTCGGCATAGCTCAGATTGCCGTTGGCGAGCGTGCCCTTGGTCAGCACGTCGATCACGCGCTGGCTGGCATAGCCGCTCGGCACCCGCTTGCCCTTGAGGTCGGCGATGGTCTTGATCCCGGAATTCTTGGCCACGAAGAATTCCGAATAAAGCGGCGTGAGGACGGCGACTACGCGCAGATTCGACTGCGGCTTGCCCTTGTAGATCACCGAGCCGGTGACGGCGTAATGCGTCTCCAGTTCGTTGGCGAGCCCGAACTGCTGCTCGCCGGCATTGACGCCCGGCACATAAGCGCTGGTGCCGCCGAACGGCTTGACGCGCAGGTTCAGCCCGCCATCGGCCGCGATCTTGGCGATGGCTGCGCCAGCAGAATAGGTGAAGAAGCCCTGCTTGCCGGTGCCGAGGCTATAGATTTGCGCCGAGGCCGGTGCCGCTAAGGCCAGTGCGGCCGCCGTGGCAGCAGCAGCCAGAACGCCTGTGCGTAGCGTGATCATTCTTTCCTCCCATTTTCTTTAAATTTAATTGGGCGAAGCTTACACGGTCTCGCCGTTTGGGAACAGGTGCGCGCGCGTTTCGTCCGCCAATCCAGCGGTTTTTGGCTGCGCGGAAGTTTTCCGAATTTTAATGTGCGTGGGCCGGACGGCGCTGGGCCGTAGCCCATTTGCGGCTTCTCGTCCGCGGCGACAACTAGCGGTGGTGTGCCGGCCGGAGCGTTTCCAGGCGAAGTGGGAATCGGTTCGCCGTCCGGAAACGCGATAGAACAAAAACTTAGGCGACGTTCATCGTTTCTACGAAACGGTGAACGTGTCTAGCGGTGCATCAGCGTGCCGACGCCATGATCGGTGAGCAGTTCGAGCAGCACCGCATGCGGCACTTTGCCGTCCATGATCACCACGCCCTCGACGCCCTGATCGAGCGCATAGATGCAGGTCTCGACCTTGGGAATCATGCCGCCCGAAATCGTGCCGTTGGCGATCAGCCGGCGTGCCTCGGCGACCGAGAGGTCCTGGATCAGCGACTTCGACTTGTCGAGCACGCCGGGCACGTCGGTGAGCAGCAAGAGGCGCTTGGCCTTGAGCGCGCCGGCAATGGCGCCGGCGAAGGTGTCGGCATTGACGTTGAAGGTGCCGCCAGTGGCGGAGGTTGCAACCGGCGCCAACACCGGGATCATGTCGCGGCCGATCACCTGGTTGAGGATGGTGGTGTCGACTTTGTCGGGATCGCCGACGAAGCCGAGGTCGACCACCTTTTCAATGTTGGAATCCGGGTCGACCACGGTGCGCGTCACCTTGCGCGCCTGCACCATGTTGCCGTCCTTGCCGCACAGGCCGATGGCCTTGCCGCCGGCGGCATTGATGTAGCCGACGATCTGTTTGTTGATCGAGCCGGCCAGCACCATCTCGACGATCTCGATGGTCTTCTCGTCGGTGATGCGCAAGCCGGCGGCGAATTCCGACTTGATGCCGAGCTTCGACAGCATGGCCTGGATCTGCGGGCCGCCGCCATGCACCACCACCGGATTGATCGCGGTCTGTTCCAACAGCACCACATCGCGGGCGAAGTCGCGCGCGGCCTGCTCGTCGCCCATGGCGTGGCCGCCGTATTTGATGACGACGGTTTCCTCGTCGTAGCGCTGCATGTGCGGCAGCGCCTCGATGAGGGTGCGGGCCTTGTCTTGAGCCTTTTCTTGGGCGGTGATGGTCATGGCGGGGTCTCGGCTGGCCGCGGGAGTCGCGCCCTTTTAGCGGCCGCTTGCGCCCAACGGAAGAGGCGTCCGCTACGAGTTGCGGCGCAGGGCGGCAAGCGCGGCGGCGATCAGCACGAGCCAGGCGAGGATCAGGATGGTGCCGCCGACCGGCGCGGCGAAGGGGAACAGGCGGTGGCCCAGATAGGCGCGCGCCGCGACGTCGGCGGCGAACAGGCCGGCGCCCGCCACGAAGCCCCAGAGCACGATCAGCCCGAGCGGGCGCAGCACGATGCCGAAGCGGAGCAGGGCGCAGCCGCCGATCACCGCCACCGCGTGGATCAGCAGCAGGTAGCCGGCGCTGTCGAGCCCGATGCCCGGTTTGCTGTGAGCACCCGCCGCGGCGAGCATGATGCCGGCGGCGCCCATGACGCCGGCCAGCGCAACGAGAATCTGGTCCATGGCGGAAGTGTAGCGCAGCCGCCGTTCGAACCGAAACGGGCGTCGGCGTGCCCAGGTCGCGTGGGCGTATTCCATGCTCACGCGTAGCCCGTGCTAGGCTTGGTGCGCACCCAAGGAAGCGGATGGGACGGGGAGCATGGGAAAAGAGCGGCTGGCGGCTTTCAGCGACGGCGTCATCGCCATCATCATCACCATCATGGTGCTGGAGCTGAAGGTTCCGCACGGCGCCGATTGGTCCGCGATTGCCAGCGTGGCGCCCAATTTCGCCAGCTATGTGCTGAGCTTCATCTATCTCGCGATCTACTGGAACAACCACCATCACCTGCTGCACACGGTCACTCGCGTCGACGGCGTGATCTTGTGGGCCAACTCCAATTTGTTGTTCTGGCTTTCGCTCATCCCGGTGTCGACGGCCTGGCTCGGCGAGCACCTGCTGCTGCCGGTTCCGACCGCGGTCTACGGCATCGTCCTGCTGATGCCGGCAATCGCTTATTACCTGCTGCAACTGGCGATCATCCACCGGCAGGGCAAACACTCCGTGCTTGCCCGGGCGCTCGGACGCGATATCAAAGGCAAGGTTTCGCCGTTTCTCTATCTCGCGGCGATCGGACTGGCGTTCGTGGCGGCGTGGGCCTCGCTGGCGATCTACGCGCTCGTGGCCGCGATGTGGCTGGTGCCGGACCGCCGCATCGAGAAGACGCTGCCGGAAACCTGAACGCGCGGCCTCAGCGCACCCCGCGCTCCGCCAGCAACCGCGCGATCGCCGCGCGCAGTTCGGGAATGCCGGTGCCGTCGTGCGACGAGGTCGCCAGTACTTGTGGGAAGGCGGCCGGGCGCTTGCTGAGCGCCGCCTCGACCTCGGCGATGCGCGCGGCAAGCTCCGCCGGCTTCAGTTCGTCCGTCTTGGTGAGCACGATCTGGTGGCTGACCGCCGCCTGGCCGAGCGTGTCGAGGGTGGGATCGTCGGTCGTCTTCAGCCCGTGGCGGGCATCGATCAAGACATAGACGCGGGCGAGATTGGCGCGGCCGCGCAAATAGGCGTGGATCAGTTCGGTCCAGGCCGCGATCTTGGATTTCGAAGCGGCCGCGTAGCCGTAGCCAGGCATGTCGACGATGCGCAAAACGCCAGGGCCGGCGAAGAAGATCAGTTCCTGGGTGCGGCCGGGCGTGTGCGAGGTGCGGGCCAGCGCCTTGCGGCCGGTGAGCGCGTTGATCAGGCTC
>JAKAMD010000521.1 GCA_021823875.1 Pseudomonadota bacterium
TTCGGATGCGGCCTGCGAATTCCTGGCGCTGGCGGTGCAGGATTTTTTGCGCGGCGACTCCCTGCGGGAGGTGTTCCGCCAGCGCATCTCCCCCCTGGTGAAGGAAAATCCGGTCTTTGCCTTTCGCCACCGGCCGCGCCGCGAGTTCCCCAGCGGTTGGGTGGTCGAGACGCTGCAGGTGGTACTGCAGGCGGTGGTCGATGTCGGCGGCTTCGAGAACTGCCTGGTCGATGTGGTCAATCGCGGCGGCGATGCCGATACCACCGGCGCCATCGCCGGCATGCTGGCGGGCGCGCTCTACGGCATGCCGGCGCTGCCGCAGCCCTGGCTCAAGGCGCTCGATCCGGCGGTTCGCCGCGCCTGCGCCCGGCAGGCGCGGGCCTTGCTGGCACCGCGACTCGCATAAGCCGCGGCGAGGGCTTACGCCGTGACCGCGGCCGTCTCGGCAACGGGCCAAGCGTGCAGCAGTTCGTCTACCGTGGCCTCGATGATCTCGATGCCCAGGCGCTGGCAACAGCGGCGCTCCTTGTCGCTGGGCTGCAGCATCAGTGCCCAGCCGGCCGGTTCGTTGGCGGCATCGTAGATCAGGTCGGAGAGCACCATGCGCTCCGAGTCGCGATCGAGGCGCATGCCCAACAGCAGATAGCGCTTGCCGCGGCGTCGCGTCTTGACGAAATACGGCACCGCGAAGCCGCCCATCAGTTCGGTGATGTAATCGACATAATCGGCATCCGAGGCGATATAGCTCGACTGGGGGATGGGTGCGCCCATCGGCTTGAACAGGATGGGCCAGCCCGGATCGGACCGCGCCGGATCGATTTTGGTGTAGCTCTCGCCGTCGTGGGCGTAGAGCGTGAAGCGGTAATCGGCTCCGCCGATGCGCGCACAGCCGAGAATCAACAGGTGCGGCTTCCCGGCGTAATCCTCCAGCAGTTGCGTGTCGCGATTGATGTCGATCACGTAGGGCGGGGCGATGGCGGCCAGCCAGCGGTGCAGCGCAGCCCGGCTCCACTGGGGGGTCCCATAGGTGGTGTCGAGAAAGCGGGTGACGGCGTTGCGCCCGTGTTTTTGTTCGACATTCATCGCCGCGCGCGGAAACTCATGCATCAGCTTGGCGGCCATCAGTCGGCCACCATTCATGGCCAGGATCAACTGTTCGCTGGTGGCCGGCATGGGGCTGCCGTCGATCTGGGAGCGGACGTCGGCGAGCGCGCCGGGACCGAGATAGGGAACGATGCTCGCGTCGGCGAGGCCGATTCGCCATTGGGCGAGGAGCGCGGGAGGAATCATGATGTCGGGTTCCGGACGAGATGTCCCTCTGCGTGCAAGAAGCACGCCCGGCTGTAGGTCGGCCTTCAGGCCGACGGCTTCGGGCGGTCTCTCCGGGAGATGTCGGCTTTGCGACAGGGGGGTGACTACAGCGTCGCCAGACGCACCCGGTACAGTCCGCCGATCACCACATGCTCGTCCTCGCCCTTCAGCATGCCGGGCAGCAACTGGCTGAAGAAGGCGAGTTTGGCCATGGGCACAGCGACGCTGAGTATGCTGTCGCCGAACTCGCCGGCCCGCTCGCGCGAGCGGGAAAACGAACTGATGTTGTTGAGCAGCACCACTTTGCTATCGGCATCGTCTTCGGTAATGATCTCGTGGCCAGAGAGCCGATTAACGCCGCGATACAGCCGCAAATGGCTGCATCGTGGGAAGCGGCGGGCGAGTTCGTACTGGCAGTAGGCGTAGAGCAAGTCGATTTGCGCCTCCAGCGCGTTGGTGCCGTACAGTCCCTGCGCGCGCATCGCCACATAGCGTTGCCAGGCGGCGCTGCCCGGTTCGCGCAGCGAGTCGCCGTGGTGGCGCGGCATCAGGCCGAAGCGCGACTCCACCCAGCCCTTGAGTACCGCCGCTTCGCGTCCGTCCGGATCGAAGGCCCAGCCGCGCAGCACGCGCAGGTAGCTGGCCTTGGCCCGTGATTGTCCCTGGCCGCTGGTGAGCCCCGCATCCTCGGGATTGGCCAGGCGGAAATGGGCCGCCATGTAGCCGCCGAAACGCTGCGCGCGCTCCGGCTCTTCATCGATGTCGTCCAGCAGATCGAACAGCGGGCGGTGCAAGGAATCGATGCCATCTATTGCGAGTGCGGTTGGAGAGCGCTGGAAAGTCAGGCTGCCCAGAATCGCCGCCGGCAGATTGCAGCGGTTGATCGGCAGCCGGGCGTGACGGGGCAGGGATGGGTCGGCGACGTTGTCGCGGGCACGACAAATATCCGTGTCGATGTCGCACACGGGGGACGCGGCGGGATGCCCGGATTGTGCGTAGCGGCTTGTCACGTCAAGGTTTCACGACAGATCGGCCGCACTGGCACGTTCCGTGCACAAGTCTCGCCAGGCGCGGGGATTCCCCGGACTCGAAAGATTTCACCGCAGGACTTCAACTAGGAGATCGCATCATGGCAAAACTTCGTCAGGCCGCCATTTACGGCAAAGGCGGTATCGGGAAGTCTACCACCACGCAAAATC